>CALPOI020000252.1 GCA_943325145.2 Candidatus Planktophila lacus
AAATATATTGAATTTTACAACAATGAGAGAAGACATGATTCGTTAAATCAAGTCACTCCAAATAATTTTTATTATTCCAATGTGTCAGTGTCATAAATACACCTTAACTTTGGAATAAGTTGTACATGAAAATGGGTCCATTATAAAATGTTGCAGTTAATTCAGTTAGAGCATGAAAAGACATCGTGATTAATGAAATATTAGTTATAAATATCAATGTTGATAAAACGGCATATTTTTTATTTTTTGTAATAATAATTACAGTCAGATATATTAAATTGTAAGATATAATCCAAAGTATTAAATTAAAACACCAAATTGTTAAATAGCCAATTTTCAAGCAGAAAAAAAGAATTAATGGAAATAAAAAAGGTCTAATTACTATAGAATTAGATATTTTTCCAGTATCAATCCATTTACTGACGTTTAGATATGAAATAGAGTCGGGTGTTGAAAACATTATTTTTTCACTTAATTGAAAGTGTAGATTTTCATAAATAAAAAAATAAAAAATAATCGCCAACAAGTTTAATATAAATTCAAATTTATATCTTTTTAATATTGAGATAGTTTTCATCGATTAATTACTTTTATTGAAAAATATGAATCCACCGCCAACTAATTGACAGTGGATTAATTAATGGATTTTAGTTCTTAATTTTTGGTTAATGAACCAGTTTTTCCATGGTCTATTAATTCAATAAAGAAAACCAATGATTGGTAAGGTTGAATATCGTATGATTTAGATTGAGGATTATACATTCCTGTTTCACCATAAGCTAAATTGTAAGGAACATATAGTTTATATTTCCCTCCTTTGTTAAGCAGAGGCATACCTTCTTGCCAGCCAGGAATTACTGAATTTAAAGAAAATGCTGTAAGAGGTTGTTTATACATCTTAACAATGTCATATGAATTTTGAAGTGTATCTCCTGTTGCATTCATTAGTATATAATGTGCTAATACATCGCCTCCCTTAGCAGGTTTTGATCCTGTACCTTGAACTATCGTTTCAACCACGATACCACTTTCGTGGATTAAAGCACCTTTGATTTTTTTAGCTTTTTCAATCATTTCAAGTCCATTTAGTTTGTAAATATCAAACATGAAATTTTGAATCATCATTGCTTGTTCCTCACGTTTAACTAACGTATCTTTTTTAGCTAGTCCGTGTTTGAATCCTATGATTACTTTTTGTAAATCAATTTTGTTCAAAGCTTTATTTTTTTTCCAACTTGCTGAAAATATTGAACCTGAAAGTTTACCTACACATTCTGATCCTTCTGGGGCAAATTTTTCATTAAAACTTTTTCCGTTCTGACCATATAATTGCATAAGGGTATTTCTACATTCTTTATCAAAAGCTTCGCTATTCTTTAATCCAACAACAAACCCATCTACTAGTTTATCAAAGTTATATTTGTCGTAGTTTGGGTCTCCAGACTCAGAAATTGCACGTGCGTGATCAGCTCCTAATGCATAAGAAAGCTTGTCTTTAAACGTTTTTAAATCTACTTTTTCTTCTGCTGAATCACTTGAACAGTTTGAAAAAAGAAGGATAAGAGCGAAAACACTAAATAGTAATTTCATTATCCTTTAATTGCTATAAGTTCAACATCAAAAATTAAAGCCATAAACGGTTCGATTGCTCCACCAGGATGAGGGGTTGCACCATATGCTAAATCTTGAGGGATGTATAAGCGGTATTTTGAACCCTCTTCCATTAATTGAAGTGCTTCAGTCCATCCTTTGATTACTTGGTGAACTCCAAAAGAAGTCGATGAACCTCGTTGAATAGAGCTGTCAAAAACGGTACCATCAATTAAAGTTCCATGGTAATGAACTTCTACTGTATCAGTTGAATTAGGTTTGTTTCCAGAACCTTTTGTAATTACTTCGTATTGCAATCCTGATTCTGTAACCTGAATTTCTGGTCTCTTTTTATTTTCAGATAAAAATAATTCCCCTTCAGTTTTATTTTTCGCAAATTGTTGCTCACTTTTTTCCTGAATGTATTGTTGGATGATTTTAGAAGCTTCTTCAGCTGAAAATTTCAATTCTTTACCATTAAATACATCTGCGATAGCATCAGAAATTGCATTTGGATTTAGAGATTCTAAGTTTTGTTGTTGTAAGCTTGTAGCAACGCTAAGACCTACGCAGTAACTAACTGCTTCTAATTCTTGAGTCATATTTATTTTTTTAAGTACAAATTTACAAATAACTTTTTGGTCTGAAATAAAGGTGAATGAAACTTATTTTTTTAAGATTTTGTTTTTGGTACATGTATAATAATCTAATAATTGATACATTTTCAACTGTTGTCTAAATTTTTTAACTATTTCAGAGTTTTTAATTTCTTTGGTCGTTAATGCTTTTTTTATTTGGTAAACTTTATCTTGATGAAGGAATTTGTCACCTAAAAGTAGTTGAGGGAAATCTAATGAATAGGGAGCAAATGGTACATTTCTATTGCAGTTGAAATTTTGTGATGTATCTAATCCTTCACTAATCCAATGTTTGTTTTTAGGAAGTTTAATGTTGAAATTATTTGATAATAAGCTTGTTAAACTTGGTGTGATGTCTAAATGCGTTGATACCCCCTTAAATTCCTTTTTTTGTTTAATTAAAGGGGAATAAATAATAAACGGAACATGATAAATTTCTAAAGGATTATCTAAATAGGATTCAAACGAATGATGGTCTCCAAAGATGATGAAAATTGTGTTTTTATATGCTTTTGTTTTTGAAAATTGCTCGAAAAAGTATCTTACTGCATCGTCATAATAAAAGATTGAACCTAAGATCAATGGGTCTCTATTTTTGTAATTATTATATTGTTTGATCTCTTTTAAACGTTTGTTAATAAAGAGTTTATTAGTGTATTTAAAAGGGGTGATGTTGTATGGTTCATGCATATTTAACGTTAGTAAAATAGAGTGAAATGGTGCTTTAATTTTTCCTTTATGATATTCAACTAACCATTGACTAAATAATGATTTGTCATCGTAACCCCAACAAAATTTTCCAGGATTTCTTTTGGATGGTGATAAATATTTTGTTGAGTCAAATGAGTTAAAATCAATTAACATATCTGTAGATTGAGCTTTTAGAAAGTTGAAATAATTATCAAAATCTCCCCATCCACCGTAAAAAAAAGATGTTTGATAGTTTCTCTGATGTAATAATGAAGGGAGGGTATGGTGGTTTGGATAACGCTGACCAAAATAATTAGCGCCATCAAAATTGACAAATCCACGTTCTACTGTCCCGGAAATCAATGACCCTAAGGAATTAGGTAAGACACCGAATGTTCGCATACAATTTGAGAGGAAATTCGACCAATATAAACCATTTTTAGCCAATGAATCGACGAAAGGTGTAAGTGATTGTGCTGTCGGATGTAATCCTGAAATCCCGCCAGATAATCCTTCAGATACAATGAAAATTATATTTGGTGGTTCGTTTGAATTGACAAAGTATTTACCTAATGTGTTTGGTGTATTTTCATCATGCATTAAAGGGTATTCTAATGAATTGAAATTAAAACTCGGGTGTAGTTTATGATATGCGTTTACCGACTCAATTAATGATTTATTGGAAAATTTTTTAGAGAAATTACGATTATTAAAACTGTGAATAAAATGGTTTGTTTTATTGTTTCC
>CALPOI020000253.1 GCA_943325145.2 Candidatus Planktophila lacus
GGATAGATGATGATTTCTTACAAAATTATTTGAATGAATTTGTTTATAAGCTGAATAGAAGATACTTTAAAGATTTATTTTCTAGATTGTTAAAGATTTCTGTTAAGTATAGGTGGAATTATCTTGGGGAAAGATACGGATAAGCATATTTAGTTTTATTCAAGAACAAAAGAGTTGACAGCTTAAATAGTAGGAAGATTTTAAGGCGAAATTATTTCTAATGTCTTTATATTCAATTTCTTTTTTTAATGTTTCTTCCTTAGTTTCAAGAAAATCTCCGTTTTATTTTAAATAAAAAACAATCGATCGTTTGCAAAAAAAAATAGCTTTATTTTAATTCAGATTTAATGCTATTTGCTAAAAATATTTACATTTGCCACGAAATCATTTAAATCATTTGTAATGTCAAGTAAATACCAAGCTCAGATTGATGCCTTCATGGAAAAAGTGAAAGCTACACATGGTCATGAGAAAGAATTTATTCAAGCGGTTCACGAGGTTGCTGAAGCAGTAATTCCTGTAATTGAAGAAACGCCTAAATACAAAGCTGCTAAAATTTTAGACAGAATTGTTGAGCCTGAAAGAACAATTATTTTTAGAGTTCCTTGGTTAGATGACAAAGGAGAAGTTCAAGTGAATAGAGGTTACCGTGTTGAGTTTAACTCTGCAATCGGTCCATACAAAGGAGGTTTACGTTTCCATCCTTCTGTAAACTTGTCAATTTTAAAATTCTTAGGTTTCGAACAAATCTTCAAAAACTCTTTGACAACTTTACCTATGGGTGGAGGAAAAGGAGGTTCTGATTTTGATCCTAAAGGAAAGTCGGACAATGAAGTAATGAAATTTTGTCAATCATTCATGACTGAGTTATCTCGCCATATTGGTGCTGATACAGATGTACCGGCCGGTGACATCGGTGTTGGTGGTCGTGAGATTGGATACATGTTTGGTCAATACAAAAGAATTCGTAACGAATTTACAGGTGTCTTAACTGGTAAAGCTCGCAACTGGGGTGGATCATTAATTCGTCCAGAAGCTACAGGTTATGGAACAGTATATTTCGCAAAAGAAATGTTAGCTACTAAAGGAGATTCTTTTAATGGTAAAGTAGTAGCTGTTTCTGGTTCTGGAAACGTTGCTCAATATGCTTGTGAAAAAGCGACACAATTAGGAGCAAAAGTTGTTACACTTTCAGATTCTGAAGGTTATATTTACGATGAAGCTGGTATCGATGCTGAGAAATTAGCATTCGTTATGGAGTTGAAAAATGAGAAAAGAGGTCGTATTTCAGAATACGTAGCAAAATATCCTTCTGCTAAATTTGTTGCTGGAAAACGTCCATGGGAGGTAAAAGTTGATATAGCTCTTCCATGTGCTACTCAAAATGAATTAAACGGTGAAGAAGCTAAAGTTCTTATCGCAAATGGTGTAATCGCTGTTGCTGAAGGAGCAAATATGCCTTCAACTCCAGAAGCTATTGAAGCATTTGATTCAGCTAGAGTGTTATTCTCTCCAGGTAAAGCTTCTAACGCTGGTGGTGTTGCAACTTCAGGTTTAGAGATGTCTCAAAATTCTCTACGTTTATCTTGGACTGCTGAAGAAGTAGATGGTAAATTACACGGAATCATGGTTTCAATTCATGAAGCTTGTGTAAAATACGGAAAACGTGAAGATGGAACTGTTGACTATGTGAAAGGTGCAAACATTGCAGGTTTCGTTAAAGTTGCTGATTCTATGATTGATCAAGGTTTGGTTTAATTTAATCATTATCTATAAACAAAAAAAGCTACTCAATTCGAGTAGCTTTTTTTGTTTCACATTGTGAAGTTTAAAGTGATATTAAATCAAAAAAAAAATTAAGACTGAGGAACAAACAAAGCAGCAATTTGATCTGCTAATTCTAATCCAATTCTATCTTGAGCTTCCAATGTTGCGGCACCGATATGTGGTGTAGTTGCAATTCTTGGGTGTGATAAAAGGGACTTATTTGGCGTTGGTTCATTTTCAAATACATCAAGAGCAGCATACGCTACTGTTCCATTGTCGAGTGCTGTTAATAATGCATTTTCATTGATAACACCACCTCTAGCAGCATTCACAATACGAACACCTTTTTTCATCATAGCAAATTCTTTTTCATTAATTACAGCTTCACCATTTGCTTGTTTAGGTATGTGAAGAGAAAGATAATCACATTGAGGAAGTACTTTGTTCCAATCTGATTCAACTTTAATAGTCACTTTAGGACTTGAAGGGATTTGTTCCAAGGTGATTTCCACTTCTTTTTCGCTGATTTCAAGACCGATAACGTTCATTCCTATACCTAGTGCGTAACTTGCAAGTGATTGACCAATTCTTCCAAAACCTATAATTCCAATTGTTTTACCTCTAAGTTCAACTCCTTTTGCGTAGTTTTTTTTCAATGTGTTAAAATCGCCTGACTCCATATTTTTAAATGAATCATTTAAAAAACGTGAGATAGAAAAAAGCTGACCCATTACCAATTCAGCAACAGATTGAGAGGAAGATCCAGGTGTGTTGATAACATGAATTCCTTTTTCTCGAGCATAAGCCACATCAATATTGTCCATTCCAACACCTCCACGACCAATTAACTTAAGGCCTGGACATTGATCAACTACTTCTTTACGGACAGTTGTTGCGCTTCGAACTAAAACAATTTCGTAGTTTTCTTCGTTGATTTTTGTTGCTAAATCAGCTTGATCTACTTTGTTTGTAATTACTATAAAACCTGCGTTTTCTAAGGCTAATTTACCTTCGTTAGAAATTCCGTCGTTTGCTAATATTTTCATTTTATCCTTTTGTTTGTGAGAAATTTTTCATTACATCTACCAATACTTGAACACTAGATAAAGGAAGAGCGTTGTACATTGAAGCTCTATAACCTCCAACAGATCTATGTCCTGGTAAGCCAACGATACCTGCTGATTTCCAAAGTGCATCGAATTCTGTCGCTAAACTTTCATCATGCAGTTTAAAACATACGTTCATTGCAGACCTGTCTTCAGTTGCTACTGTACCAAAAAATAATGGGTTTGTATCAATCTCATTGTATAATAATGCAGCTTTTTCATTGTTTTCTTGTTCTTTCGCTTTTACTCCACCGTTAGCAATTAGGTCTTTAAGATTTAACATCGCAACATAAACCGAGAAAACTGGTGGTGTATTGTACATTGATTCTTTTTCAACGTGCAATTTTAAATCTAGGTAAGATGGTAAAAATGGAGAAGTTGATTTTCCTAGTACGCTATCTTTTACGATATATAAAGTTGCTCCTGCAGGTCCTAGGTTTTTTTGTGCTCCTGCATAAATTAAATCAAAATCTGAAACATTGATTTCTTTTGAAAAAATGTCAGACGACATGTCACAAATCAATGGAAGATCAGTAACAGGTGCTGATTTGAATTGCGTTCCATAAATGGTATTATTCGAAGTGTAGTGTAAGTAGTCTAACTCTGAAGGGATTGAATAATCTTTAGGGATATAGTTGAAATTTTTATCCTCAGAACTTGCTATAGTTACTACGTCAACTCCTACTTTTTTAGCTTCTTTGATTGCGCCACTAGCCCAAGTGCCTGTATTTAAGTACCCTGCACGCTTATTTTCTCGCATCATTGTCAATGCAGCAA
>CALPOI020000254.1 GCA_943325145.2 Candidatus Planktophila lacus
GTGGTATCTTGGGTATAATTAATACCGATACTCGCTGAAGTTTGGTCAAAAAAATGTTTGGTTGAACTCTGTATGGATTTAGTAGTTTGATAAACAGTTAATTCTTTCACGTCGTAACGAACTCCTGCTTCAATCTCCCATTTGTTGTACTGCCAATTTTCGATCATAAATAGTCCAGCTGAATAATTTACAAAATTGGGCACTAATAAACGGCCTCGAAATGTATTGGATTGATTCATTGCATTCAACCCAAATGTACCTTTGAATCGATGGGTTCTAAATTGTGCCCAATTCACATCCAAAGTATGGGTTGTTAAATGAAATTCTAAATCAGGATTGTTTTTTGCAGCTAATTCATTATTTAAAGGACGATGTTTGTCGTATTCGTACCGCCAATTGTATTGTCTTGCATAAACGAAATTTAACTTACCACTAGATCCGGTATTTAAGTAAAATTTCGCTTTAAATAATTCATGTTCAACATGCTGATAGGGACGATTGATGTCGTAGGTAAACGAGGAAGTTTCCAATGGAGTTTTGCTTTCAAATGCACGTTGTAAATCTGTCAAATTACCAATGTGCGAAGCTCCAAAAATCCCTAAGGTGGTATTGAACTGACTGTAAAATAATTCTGCACCATATTTATTTCTTTTCCAACCTAATTCATAGGAATAATTATATTCTTTTAAACCGGTATTTATTAATAAATAATCTGGTGATTGGATGGTTCCATTTTGTTTTAGTGTACCTTGAATTCTCCAAGAAAAAGAAGGGATACGTTTAAATTTTCCCTCCAGATAAGAAGCAACCGTTCCACCCCTTCCATTACTTGTCCCTACTAAATTTAATTCACCTCCAATCTTTGCTGAATCAGGCAAGGGTTTTGTATCGACCAAAATTACCCCTGCAATCGCGTCTGATCCGTACAATATACTATTTGCACCTTTCACAATCGAAATTTTATCAGCAATAAATGGATCAATCTCTGGTGCGTGCTCACTTCCCCACTGTTGTCCTTCTTGTCGTATACCATTATTTAAAATCAAAACACGGTTACTGTGCATGCCATGTATAACAGGTTTAGAAACAGAATTCCCTGTATTTAAAGAATTTACACCTGGGATTGATTTTACGATATCTCCTAGGGTAGTTGATCTGTTTTTTTCAAGTTCATCTCCAAACAATACATTCGTAGCCAATGTAGAGAGCTTATTTTGTGAATGATGTACACCTTTCACATTCACCTCTCCTAACTCTGTCAAATGAACTTCATAGGTCAAATTCAACACCTTATTCTCATTTAATTCTACCGACTTGGATATGGGTTTGAACCCTTGAATATTACTACACAATAAAGTGTATTTCCCAGCACATAAATTATTAAATGTATACCTACCCAAACTATCTGTTTGAGTGGTGCGTTGGATTTCCTTCAGATATACCGAAACAGAAGCGATGGGCGCCTCATTGTGAATGTCTGAAATAGTACCGGATAATGTTAAATTGCATTGCTGTGCATTCAATTGCGGCAACAAAATCAATGATATTAATAAAAGGAAATAGTGCATTTCGTATTTATAATTCTGATTAATAACTATTAGAAATCATTAACCATCGTTGAACTTTGAACCAATCGAATCTAGAAAATAACGATCATCAAAGTATAAACTAGTTAATTTTTAAGGTTATTCAATAACCTAATTTATTTAACCAATTGTTGGAGGACCTCTTCTTAACTTTTGAAAAAAGAATTGATAATGAGGTAAATCAGAAATGTATTGCGTTGAAACTGGGAAAATAGAACGTTGAAATGAAAAATCAACTAAAAATGGTTCTTCAGTCAAACTTAAATCAAAATCACAAAACGTACAAGCTACTTCTTTAGAATTAAATGAAACAATGTGTTTTTCAGAAGATTTCTTATTCTCTAAAAAATGTGAATGGGAACAAGAATGCCAAAAATTTCGTGGAGTAAGAAGTACTACACAACTAAATAACAGAATATATGATACCCATCTAGTAATTTTCATTGTGATAAAAGTAAAATAAATTTCAAAGGTATGACCATCAAATAAAGAAACAAAAAAACAAATAGTTTTGCAACTTAACGAAAAGCGGTGTTTTTGATACAAAACTTGATTTGAAAAACTAATGTTTGATTCACTACAACAACTGTATTTGGAATAAGAAGCCCTAACGGTTTAGCTAAACTTCGTTTTATGCAGTTTAGGTATTTTTAGATGAAGTGTTTAAGTTGTGTTTTAAAGTTGCGTGCGTGAGAATCAGGAATAAAGTTATAAATAAATATTCATTGAAATAATTTTCGTTAGGATCACCAACTGTTGTTTCATATACTTTAAACGATAAGATATAGTTCAAAATATTCAGGAAAGCAAAAAACGCAACATAATTTAATTTTCTAAAAGTTGATATGTAGTATTTTACAGAAGTCAAAAGCTTCATATCTTCATAAAAAAGCTTTGTGAATATTGGCCAAATAAAAAACATTGGAATTACAAATAGCCTAGCTTCTCTGGCTTTTGTTGTCAAAAGAACTACCATTGAATTTATAATTACCGTTATTAAAAAAGCGCGAACGTATATACTATATTTATTCAAATTTGTAATCTTTTTCTTTACTCCATTGAACAATAAGTACAAAGGCATGCCAAGTACCAGAAAGAAAGAAATTAGTGATTCAAATGCATGTTTTTGATTTTGTACATTTAAGTAGTAATGTGACAAACGATCACGAAAGTCTGATTTTGATTCTTGTGAAATATCGTTTTGTTCAAGAAATACTCTTAAGAAAATGAAGTAAACTACAATTGACACTGTTAAGTACCCAAATTTGAATAAATTTTCCTTATTGATGGATGTTTTTAAACTGAAAGTTCCATCTTTATAAATAATAATTAGCAGTAATCCTGGTAACAAAATTAAGCCGCTCTCTCTTGCAATTAAGCTTAAGCTAAAGAGAACAATGTACCTCCACCATTTTTCTTTGTAAATGGAAATAAGACTAAGTAATAACAAACAGAATTGAACTGGCTCATCATAAGTATAAATAGGAGGGAAGAAGGCAAATAGTATTGAAAATGAGGTGAAATAAATTATTATATTCCCAATAGCCATTTTATTGCTTTTATCGAAAAGGAGTGATATGTGATAAATTAACACTCCAGATATAAATAGAAATAAAAAGTTAACGATGATAAAAGCTGTACCGATGCTTATTTTAGTACGTAGAACAGTTTCATTAATCAGAAATGTAGTTAGTGGCCTTTTTTGAAATGCAGGGAGACTTTTGTGAAATTCTACTGCAGAAGTCAAATATTCATTTGAAACTACTCTATTAAAATCATTTAACATTGAGTCACTTTGATCAGAAAAGTGAACTAAAAAACATAATAACGTTAAAAATAGAATTAATATGTATGGTAGTATTCCTCTTTTCATTTCATCTAACTTTTATACAGTCTCTTTTAGCGGGTCTTTGTTATAATTTATTTTTTTGTTTCATCTTTATCACTTGAACTCCAATTTACACTAAATCCCAAAATTAGTTTTATAGAAAAGAACTGCATTATAATTTGAGTCGATGTGTTGGAGTAATTCAAAAAAGATGATAGCATTAAGCACAAA
>CALPOI020000255.1 GCA_943325145.2 Candidatus Planktophila lacus
CAACAACCAAAACCATATGCAACTCTAATTCTCTCTGACCAAAGCCCTGGAAACAGTGAGAAATCTTTCTGGATGAATTTTCTAAACCAACCAACAGCTGTACTTTTTGGTTGTGAATTGATTGCTCATCAATACGATCAAGCAGTAGTATATTTCACTCTATCAAAACCTAAAAGAGGTCATTATTTAATGCATCTAGAGCTAATTTCGGATTCGCCTAAAACATTAAATTGGGGAGAAATCACTATGCAGCATACGCGCTTGTTAGAACGAGACATCAAAAAACATCCTGAATTTTGGCTGTGGTCTCATAATCGATGGAAAAGAAAAATACCAAAGGATATTGAATTACTTCGAACAACTCAAAAAGAAAATTTTAACCGAAAATTCAACTACGTTAATTCACAAAATCCCACGTAAAACCTATACGAAAAATTGAAGGTGAAATAGGATAATTTTTCACTACAAAAACTTTTTGTTGTTTTGTATAGTCATTCAAATTTTCTGCTTTAAAATAGAATCGAAATTCATCTATATTTACTGCAAATAAAGCGTCAAATTGTAAAATTGGCTGAACTTTAGATTGAACAGAAGAAATTGTATACAAAGCCAATCTATCCTCATAAGAAAATGCATTGTAAGTAGAACGAGAATATACATCTGTACCTACAAGTACTTCCATCTTATTAGCAAAAATTCTTTTTTTCCAAAAAAATCTACCTCTAAAATCAAATTTAGGTAACACTTGATTTATTCCACTTAAAGAGGTAAAAGTCAAATTTGGCTGTATATATAAAGATTTCCATTGAAAGGTTTTAACGAGATTTGTGTAAAATATACCCACTTTTGAAAACAATTGATTATTCCATGAAATACCATCGAAAAAATAGTAATCTTGCATAGATTTTAAACCTATAGAAAACGAAAAATCTTTTTTATTTGAAGTTAATTGATAGCTAAAAAATAAGTTTTTCTGTAATTCAGGTTGATCAATTTGAAAATCTAATGTATTGGAAAAATAAGTTCTTTGATTTGGATTAGGTAATAATTGATTCCAACCAGCGTTAAAAATATGTGAAAAATTAGTCCCCCGCTTAATCATGTTCAAATCTACATTACGTTGAAAATTTGCCCCAATTAAGTTAACATTCAATTTTAAGTGCATCTCTAGATTATCCATTAATTGAGTAACAATATTTGATCTAAAATCCCATTCTGTTCTTGTTTGTGAACCTAAAGTAAAAAACCTCCAATACCCTCTATTTAAAGCTGTAGAAAATTTAAATCTTTTTGATTTAAGTAGGTAACCAATCTCGTTATCCAATCTAGAAAACTGAATCTTATCAACAGTATTCGAACTGTCTCTAAAAGAAGAATATAAATTATACAAATCATCCGTTTCTCGATAAGTACGTTGATCCAATGATAGTGAATTTTTAAGATAAAGTCCATTTTTCATTATTGAGTCTCCCCATAAATTCAAAAAATGTTCCGTTTCGAATAAATACTTTTTGAGTGTATCTGTCGTATTCAACTTATTGATATTTGCACTTTCAATTCCAAATTGAGTATATACGGAATCATTCACAATACCCCCTGTTAATTCTCGGTTGAATATAAATGATTTAAAATCAACTCTATTTTCAGATTTTTTCCCTTTATGAAGTACTCTGATAGACAATGCATCTTGACTTAATTGATTACGACGGACCATACCTGAGGTAACATATCGATCATACATAAACGTTAAAAAAATATTTTTCCTAAATGTTTGATAATAATCTGTATGCAAAATTTGAAGTCCATACGATCCAAAGGTATAATTGAAACTCAATTTAGGAAGAGCTGAAAATTTTGAGACAATATTTTGTTGCATTCTATAATTAGAATTAAGCATCTCCAAAGAATTGAAATAATCATTACCAAGCCTACCATAAGGACTATTAAATGCTCCACCTGGAAGGACCGAATGCTTGTCAGAAAATATAAAATCAACTGAATCTAATTTTTCACCACCTGATTTAGAGTATGAATACAATGTATCAATCTTAGAGTAAAATAAAGATTGCGTTGATTGTGCATACAAATTACCGTTCAATAACAGTAGAAAAAAGATTAAATACTTCACACTAATTCTAATAAACTAAAAAAGGGGGATAAATCCCCCTTAAAATTCAAAAATAAAAAATTATTACAATTTATTAATCTTTACAGTCAAACCAGACTTCAAGTTAGAAGCTTTATTTGAATGAATAATATTTCTTTTAGCTAATTTATCAATCATAGAAACAACAGATGGTAAAAGAGTTAAAGCTTCACCTTTATCATTTAAACCACGTAACTTACGAATAGCATTACGAGTTGTTTTATGTTGGTATTTATTACGAATTTTTTTACTTTCGTTTGATCTAATTCTTTTCTTTGAAGACTTATGATTAGCCATGATGTTTTGTTGTTTTTAGTATATAATAAACATTTTAATTGCAGCCCATAGGAGAATCGAACTCCTGTTTCCAGGATGAAAACCTGGCGTCCTAACCACTAGACGAATGGGCCAAATAACTTGGCAGCCCATAGGAGAATCGAACTCCTGTTTCCAGGATGAAAAACTGGCGTCCTAACCACTAGACGAATGGGCCTTAAAAAAAGAACGTGTTCTTAATTTGGTGTGCAAATATACAAACTATTTTTTAATTCCAAAATCAAACTATATTTTTTTTCGAAAAAATTGATCAATCTACTTTATCAATTGATTTTTAAACAATTTAAAAGAACGTAAAATACATTTTAGATGTGTTTTACTGTTTTTAAAAGCTATTAGCAATGAAAATATCACAATAATATTGACTGAAATACATATCTTCGCATGAGCAAAACACACTAGATATATTTAATAATGGTGTATTAAATAAATACTTTTAATAAGTTAAACAATGAAATTATTATTTAAAATTTTATTTCTATTCACAGGATTGACCAATTTAAATGCTCAGAAGTTTGTCTTACCTCAACTTTCTTTTAAATTCTCAGCTTTAGAACCTGCGATTGATTCTGTTACAATGAGAATTCATTACACAAAACATCATCAATCGTATATTACCAATTTAAATAAAGCATTAGAGAAAGAAACTGAGCAAACTATAGAAGAACTATTGAAGAATGTGAGTAAAAAATCTGATGTGATTAGAAACAATTCGGGGGGTCACTACAACCACTCATTGTTCTGGTCAACATTATCACCTACTCCATCTAATCGCATCGATTCTAAATTTTCCGAAGCAATTCAAACAACCTTTGGGTCTTTAGATTCATTAAAAAAAACAATGACTCTTAAAGGTACTAAATTATTTGGCTCGGGTTGGGTATGGTTAATTTTAAAGAAAGACAATAGCCTAGCAGTAACAACTACTCCAAATCAAGACAATCCGATGATGGATTTAGTTCAGGAACAAGGGATTCCTTTATTAGGAATTGATGTATGGGAGCATGCTTATTACTTGAAATACCAAAATAAGCGAACGGATTATCTAAATTCAATTTGGTCAGTTATAGATTGGACGATCGTCTCAAATAACTATGTAAATAACACTAAAAAATAATGCAACACACAATTTTAGTAACAGGTGGTGC
>CALPOI020000256.1 GCA_943325145.2 Candidatus Planktophila lacus
GATACTTTAAAGATTTATTTTCTAGATTGTTAAAGATTTCTGTTAAGTATAGGTGGAATTATCTTGGGGAAAGATACGGATAAGCATATTTAATTATTTGAACTGATTTTGAAGTTAAATCTAGCTTCCTTCATTTTTTTAAATAATAAGACCGTTGCAAAACCCCTTACTCATCGTTGAATCAAAAATTTAACATCCTCATTTACACGAGTAAACTGCGGTGTAAAAATTTTTAATCCGCCTCGATTAATAACTTTTGCAACGGTCTTATAATCCTCAATTCGGTTCTATATGAATCAACACATGCCCTAATTCAGGCAATTCATCTCTAAGCGTATCTTTCAGTAAATGAGCGATGTCATGCCCCTCTCGAACAGTAATTTCTCCTTCTACTCTCGCATGTAAATCAACGTGGTATTTCATTCCCGCTTTACGAATGAAACATTTTTCTGTGTCAATGACACCTGGTACTGTTATTGCAATGTTACGGATTGATGCTATTAAATCATCGTACAAATGCTCGTCCATAATTTCCCCTAAAGCTGGGCGAAAAATCAAGTAACTATTGTATAAAATAAATCCTGAAGCGAATAATGCTGCCCAATCATCTGCAGATTCATAACCTTTACCGAAATACAATGCAATTGAAATACCAATAAAAGCTGCAATTGAAGTTATGGCATCACTCCGATGGTGCCAAGCATCCGCTTTCAAAGAAGAACTTTTGGTTTCTTTACTTTTCTTTAATACAATACGAAAAGAAATTTCTTTCCAAACAATGATTGCTCCTAAAAAGTACAACGTAAATGATTTTGGTAAAGTATGTGGTCGTTGGATATTCTGTATACTTTCATAACCAATGATACACGCAGATGTAATTAAAAATGCAACCACTAAAAAAGTAATCAATGGTTCTGCCCTTCCATGACCATAGGGATGATTTTCATCTGCAGGTCTATTGGCATATTTTAAACCAAAAAGTACTAACAGTGAAGAAAAAATATCCGTTGTTGACTCGATAGCATCTGCGATCAATGCATATGAATTCCCTACAACACCCAAAATACCTTTAGTTAAGGCTAATAAGGTATTGCCAATTATACTAAAATAAGTTGCCTTTACTGCTGTTTGATGGTGATCACTTGACACTGCTAAGAAATTTAATTAAGTGTATCAAGATAAGAAATAACTTCTTTTTCTGTTGAATTATTCAAACAATAAACATTTTTAAAGCCACATTTTAGTAAATAAGCTTCCGTAGTTTTACCCCAAGCTACTACCTTTTGATGGTGAATTTGATTCTTCTGAAGGTAACCTTTGACATTCGAAGGACTCGTAAAAACCAGTACATCCATTGGAGAATCTAATTTATCGTCATGAATAACAGTGCGATAAGGAGTAATATACGAAATTAACGATTCATCTAAATAAGAAGCAATTGTGCGTTGGCTCTCTTCTGCAGTCACTAAACCACATGTTCGTCCATTCAACCAACGATAAAGCTCTTTTGAAACTTCCTGTGGTCTACTTGAATTAGATCCTACAAAATCAACAAGAATACCTCTATCTTCAAGATAGTGTTTGGTCGCACTTCCTATACAAGCAACTTCAACACCGGTTGGTATGGTTTGTTGCTTTAGCAAAAAATCTACTGCTCTTTTGCTACTAAAAAAGAGTACCTCTAGTTTAGGGATTTCGGAAATTTGAATTTGTTCAAACGACAAAAAAGAGTGATATATTACTTCAATTTGATTTTGAATTGCATAGTGAAGCAACTCTCCAGCATCTTCTATGGACTTTGTAATTAATACTTTTTTTTTCACGCTTCAATGACTGAAAGCTGCTTTAAATCATTGACAACTTGCGCCACAATTGCGGTTGAATCTATAATCGTATATTCCAAATGTTGTGCAGCATGCTGACTTGAAGGAGCGTAAGAAACAAACAGCTTATCTTCAACAGAACAATACACACCTAATGGTAATTGGCATCCGCCTTCCATTTTATTCAAAATCATACGTTCAATACCGATCCTTGCAGCAACGTCTTGGTGATTTAAATTTTGAAGGATTTCTGCTAATTCTGTATCTTCTTCTCTAATTTGAAGGGCTAACACCCCTTGTGCAGGTGCAGGTACAAATTGAGTTGGTGCAAGAACTTCAACATGAAATTCAGATAAATCTATCTTTAGTCGATCAACACCTGCCTTAGCAAGTAAAATCGCATCGTAATTTCCGTCTCTTAATTTTTGAATCCGCGTAGGTACATTTCCTCTTAAATCTTGGATCTGTAAATCAGGTTTGAACTTTCTCACCAAAGACTTTCTTCTAGCCGAAGAAGTTCCGATGGTCCCACTCAGTTTTAGATTCCACACATTGCCTTCTACAACTGATTCTTTTCGGATTAAAAGTAATTCCGAAGGATCTTCACGTTCCGATACAGCAGCAATTACTAAACCTGCAGGAGGATTTGTTTCAAGATCTTTGTGAGAATGCACCGCTAAATCAACGGATTTATTCAATAAAGCAACTTCAATTTCTTTTGTAAAAAACCCTTTCCCTTCTAATTTATCAAAACTTAAATTCTGAATAGCATCCCCTTGAGTAACAATTACTTGTATTTCAACTTCATTTCCAAGAGCTTCTAATTGTCTTTTTACATGATTTGCTTGCCATAAAGCCAAATCACTTCCTCTTGAACCAATCGTAATTTTACGCATAAAAAATTAAGAATTAAGCATGATGTCTTTGGCTAATTTCATAGGCATACTCATGTATTTCTTTTCCATGTAACCAATAATTTTGTCAAGAACTTCACGTGAATCGTCATCTAAAGTCTGCAACTCTTTTTTGAACACTTCATTTACAGCAGTTGAACGAATGTCTTTCACCATGTTTGGTACTTCTCTCATAGCGATTTCTACTTTACGCATACGGTGAATGTATTGAAAAGAAGCAATTGCATCCTCGATAATTTGCTCAACATGAACGATTTCTTTGGAACGTTCTTGTAAATTTTTATCTGAAATTTTTTGAAGATAATCTATAGAAATATGAGTGACATTGTGTTTTTTAACAATTTCAGCATCTAGATCGTGTGGAATAGCAATGTCAATAACCACTTTTCGAGAAGTCTCAGCTTGAAGTAATTGTTGATAAATTTCTGGTGTAATCACAGGTGATTCAGCACCAGTACATGTAATGATAATATCAAAACCTTTCGAATACGTACGTAGTGCATCTAAACCAAATCCCTCTCCATGTAATTCATTGGCAAGATTTTCAGCTTTCAGAACCGTACGATTGAATACTGCAAAGTTTTTAAATCCGTGTTTCTTTAAAAACTTCGCCATGTTCGAATTCGTCATTCCTGCTCCAATCATCAATACACGTGCATCTAATGAAATATTCATGTCGCGTAAGGTGTGATAAGCCAATGCAACAACAGAAACAGGTTTGTTAGCAATACTTGTTTCAGTATACACTTTTTTCGCCGTCTCAACCGTATGACGCATCACCAAACGAATGAAATCACCCGTTAAACCCATGCTTTTTGAAGCTTCAAAAGCATTTCTTACTTGGGTAATGATTTCACGTTCCCCAAC
>CALPOI020000257.1 GCA_943325145.2 Candidatus Planktophila lacus
CGATTCTGTAATAATGTCAGTGCGCTTATAACGAACCAATTTATGAGCATCGGTAGCAACAAATAATATTTCAGCTGGTGAAAACTGACAATAAACACCCCCCATTACTGGACGTAATTCATCATTACCAGTCGCAAATAAAGTATGATTAATCGCATTTGAAATTATATCTGCAGACATACGAAGGGTTATTCCTTCCTTCAATTGTTGTGTCTTTGGATACTCATCTGCATTGAACCCTACCATTTTGGCTTTACCATTATCGTATGTTATTTCAATACCGTGAGTTGTATTATCTACAGAAAAAGTACATGGTTGATCAGGTAAATTCTTAAGAATATCTAACAATATTTTAGCTGGAATTGCAATTCTACCGAATTCATTTGCTTCAACTATTAGAGAAGTCTTCATCGTAGTTTCAATATCCGATGCAGAGATTGACAAAATTCCATCTTCAATTTCAAACAAAAAATTATCTAAAATTGGAAGAGAATTGTTTGTCGTCAAAACACCGCTGATACTCTGTAAGTACTTTAATAATGTGTTACTAGAAACTATAAAATTCATTGTTTATTTATTTTAAAAACAAAAATACATTTACTTTCAACTAAAAATCTTTGTTCGCCAAATAGTTACTAATAGTTTTCAACAAAAACTTAAGCTTTGACTACTAACTAATAGTGATAGTTCTTTATTTAATTCAACGTTTTTAATCCAAACAGGAACTAAAAAATCAATTTCGAAAACTATTCTTTTGGCTTCAAAGCGAAATAAATATGCCCCATAATTAATGGGTTAAAAACAAAATATTGACATTTAACAAGTTCTCCTGATGGTAATTGACACCAAAATCTATCAGGATTGTACATTACTGAATCTCCAAAATCATTTACTGATTTTTTATCGAAAGGAATTCTGAACATTTTTAAAGCCGTTTGATTTCCATTCAATTCTTTCACTGTCATTTTACAAAAAGGTTTGGTCTTGCGAACACTATCCTGTTGTTTCTTTGATAATTCAAAATTCGCAGACTCAAAATGGATTTTTTTATAATTATTCAAGTAATGCACCACTAAATTTGTGTCTATACCACCGACTTTTTTCCCATTTGAAAGAACAGAATAATTTGATCCTTTTTGCAGAACTTTAAAGCTTCGCGAAGGCACGTCATTGAATTTCACATCTACTTCAGAAATTTCGGTGCGATCCAATGAGAAAATTTCGGTACATACCCATCTTCTGGCATCTGCAAAAAATCGAGGTTCAATAATTCCATTCAACCCTTTTACTTTCATAATAACTGGTAAATCACTTTTTTCATCAGGAGTTTCAAGTAACATATATGTTCCATAATGGTCTTGCGTAGAAAATCCTACATACCAAGTTTTTACCCAATTACCTTTTTGAAAAATCTGAACTTTCGTGTGAGAAGCAACCATCATTTTCACGATGTTTTTTCTAGAATTTTCAGGAACATAACCTTTGAATTGAACATTTTTAATCGTTTCTAGCATCAAACCTATTGGTTCTTGTGTAACACACCCTCCTTTACTATCCGTCCAATTTTGTCCAGAGCGAATCAATTCTATAGATCGCATGTGTTGATCGGTAATAATTAGCTTATCAACCGTACTCGTATCTTTAATTGCAAACTCTAGCAATTCAGTATCAGACTTCCCCCTATTTCGAACTAAATTGGTTGCAAAAAAACCTAACACGCCTACAACTACTAATACAACTACTATGCCTATGTTATTTTTCTTCATTTTTTTATTTTTAATTGGAATACAAACATTTAATTGAAATTATAAAGAATTATCCTTAAAACCCAGTATACTTTCTTTTTCGAATAAAAAATATAATTGCAGCAAGTACAACAATGATTGCGCTTGGTAATAGCATGTTCACAAATTTATAATACCCTGCTTCAACTTTTACCTTCTCTTTATCTATTGCATGAATATCAATTTGACGACTACGAACGTCTAATACAGAGTTATCTCCCATCATATAATCAACCATATTTTGAAAGAACTCTTGGTTACCATAAACAATTGGTTGCATATTTAATGAAGCCATTGTTTCATCCATTTTCAACTCATTGAAAGCTCTAGCTCTGTAGAGATATTGTCCATTTTTATCTAAAATGGAATCATATTTGTTTGCGATGAAAGATCCATTCCCTACCACGAATACTTTTCCTTCTTTTATACTTTTCTCTTTAAAATCTACTTCTGGATTTTTTGCAAAAGCATCAACAATTCTATTTTTGAAATGAGATTCAAAATTACCTTCAACTATACCTGCGATACACTGCTTATTCGATTCATCCTCAATATTTGGATTTAAATGTGGATTAGGCCCATAATTCTTATACATAATAAGACTAATCAAAGGAGCTAAACCTGTAACGGCCGAATTTGTGGAGGAGGTAAGGACAGGTCTTTTTACTTGGTTTCCATTACCAACGAACTCAATTTGAGATGTATATTGAAGTAAAACCGGGTCAATATTTCTGGCTATCGGATGTGAAGTTGGCGTAGATCTTACAGCAAAAAACCAAGGAATCAACATTTGTTTGGCTGTAGGTATTGCTTTAGGCGCACATTGTACATCAAACACTAAATTGTCATTTACTTTAACTCCATAATCGAATAACATTTTATCTAACTCTATCATATTACGCGTTGTATGCGTATAGCCATTTTTATTCAAGGTGTCTTCAGGTATCACTAACTTATCGATAAAACACATGAGTCTTCCTCCACGCATTAAAAACTGGTCGATGATGTACTTGTCTTTTTCAGAAAATGGTTTTGTTGGACGCGCAATTACAAGTCCTTTTACACCTTTAAGTGCATCCAAAGAATCGTTCAATGTTATATCTTCTACAGTATAATAGGGAGAAATCAATGTTCTCACCCTTTGAGTAGCAGCATAGGTTAATTCACCGTGCCCCTGTAAAAAAGCAATTCTTGGCTTTGTTTTTTGTGTTGCCCTTCGAATTGCACTCAACAACATGTACTCTAAATTGTTGATCGAATTTTGAATTTGCGCCTCAAATTGTTGATTCAAAGTGTAAAATTTCCCTTGTGGTGTACCTGGCAATAACTGCACATAGTTTACGGTACTTCCTTCATAATCTATTTCAGCGCCAGGCCATAACATCATTTGATTTTGAGATCCATCTTTAATGAACATTACCTCCATTGGAACAATACCCTTTCCTTTGTTATAAATAGTCTCAAACAAAGATTGTTGGTCTTCTTCAGTGCCATCCATAGGATCCACAAAAGTATATTCTAATCTATTCCCTGTAAATTGCTTAAATTCTTTTAATTTATCTTCAATCGCATTTTTATATCGTTTAATTTCAGCAGGTAAATTCCCTTCAAGGTATATCTTAATTGACAATCGATTAGGAAAATTTGAATCGTCTGACAAATAATTTTCTGTCCCTTCTGCGAGAGAATATCTTTTATCTTCAGTAGCATCCCAGCGAAAATAAATAATTGAACCAATGACATTTACAAATACCAACCCAACAATTACTAAAAGCAAGAAAGACCAGTTGTATAAAAACCCTTTAG
>CALPOI020000258.1 GCA_943325145.2 Candidatus Planktophila lacus
CCAACATAATCTTTGATTCCGCTTTCTTTCGGTGCCACAAAATCTGCGAGGGCTATGTTTGGTTGACCATCCGCTTTTTTTGTTTGTTGACGTAAGGAGTGTTGTACTAAAATCACTTCACTTCTAGATTCATCCGAATAAATTTCAATGTCATCACCAATTAAGTTGGCAGGGAAAATTCCTACTACAGCATTGGCAGATACCCATTGCTCTTCAATCATTTTTTGAAGCATCAATTGCGCGTCTGAAAACAATTTTGTTGCAACTTCTCCAACTACATCATCGGTTAAAATCGCAGGATACCTTCCATGTAAATCCCACGTTTGAAAAAATGGAGACCAATCGATGTAAGGAACAATTTCGTTCAACGGGAAATTATTCAACACTTGTCTTCCACTAATTTTAGGAGTCGTAATCTCCTCTTGTTTCCAATCAATATTAAATTTATTTTTTCGAGCATCTTCGAGCGATAACAATTGTTTAGCACCTCTACTCTTTTGATGTTGAACACGAATTCTTTCATAATCAGCTTTTAGGTCTGAAATGAACAACTTTTTTTTAGGCCCTAATAAGCTTTCAACTACAGTAACGGCACGAGAAGCATCTAATACATGAACTGCTTGACCCTTCGTATAACTTTGTTCAATTTTAACAGCGGTATGGACCTTTGAAGTAGTAGCACCTCCTATCATGAGTGGAATGTCTAAATTGGCACGATCCATTTCTTTTGCCAGCGTCACCATTTCATCCAACGATGGAGTAATCAAACCACTTAATCCAATTACATCTACATTTTCTTCAATGGCTTTTTGAATAATTTTATCCGCAGGTACCATTACCCCCATGTCAATCACTTCGTAATTGTTGCACGCCAAGACCACTCCCACAATATTCTTTCCAATATCATGTACATCGCCTTTCACTGTTGCCATTAAAATTTTTCCTGAAAACTCTTGTTTTCCATCTTTTTCAGCTTCAATAAATGGAAGTAAATATGCCACCGCTTTTTTCATTACCCGAGCAGATTTCACTACTTGCGGTAAAAACATTTTTCCACTACCGAATAAATCACCCACTATATTCATCCCATCCATTAATGGTCCTTCGATGACTTCAATTGGTCGTGCATATAATTTTCGGCATTCTTCGGTATCTTCATCAATAAATTCAACGATACCTTTTACCAAAGCGTGCGCTAAACGTTGTTGAACAGGTACATTTCTCCAAGACAAATCAAATTCTTTTTTCTTGCCATCCCCCTTGACAGTTTCGGCGTATTCTAATAACCGCTCAGTAGCATCCTCTCTTCGATTCAACAACACATCTTCCACAAAAAGAAGCAATTCTGGATCGATGTCTGAATACACTTCTAACATCGAAGGATTCACGATTCCCATGTCCATACCTGCTTGAATAGCGTGGTACAAAAATGCAGAATGCATCGCTTCACGCACTTTATCGTTTCCTCTAAATGAAAAAGAAACATTCGAAACCCCACCGCTAACATGTGCTCCAGGAAGATTTTTACGAATCCATTCTGTCGCTCTAAAGAAGTCAACCGCATTGTTGTTGTGCTCCTCCATTCCAGTAGCAACCGGAAAAATATTTGGATCAAAGATGATGTCGTTCTTATCAAATTTTACCTTTTCTACTAGGATATCATAGGAACGTTTACAGATTTCAACTCTGCGTTCAAAAGAATCTGCTTGTCCCAACTCGTCAAAAGCCATTACAATGACTGCCGCACCGTATCGTTTGATTAATTTCGCTTTTTCAATGAATTGTTCTTCTCCTTCTTTCAACGAAATGGAATTCACCACTCCTTTCCCTTGGATGCATTTCAATCCTGCTTCTATGATTTCCCATTTTGAGCTGTCAATCATTACAGGAATTCTAGCAATGTCTGGTTCTGATGCAATCAAGTTCAGGAATTTGATCATCGCTTCCTTCCCATCAATCATTCCTTCATCCATGTTCACATCAAGAATCTGTGCGCCACCTTCCACTTGATCTCTCGCAACAGTAAGCGCTGACTCGTAATCCTCTTCTTTGATCATTCGAAGAAAAGCGCGGGAACCCGTAACATTCGTTCGCTCACCAATATTTACAAAATTACTTTCAGCAGTAACTATTAACGGTTCTAATCCAGATAATTTTAAAGTCGCATTTCTTTTATTCGACATCGCTCTCAATTGAAGTTGATACAATTCTTGGTTGGTACAATGCCGCTAAATCAGCAATTGCTTTAATGTGTTTAGGAGTTGTTCCACAACACCCTCCTATTATATTGATCAGGTTTTCGTCTAAAAATTCTTTTATTTGCAAAGCCATAAGCTCTGGTGTTTCATCGTACTTACCAAATTCATTCGGTAACCCTGCATTCGGATGTGCACTCACATTGAACGGACACGATTGATTTAAAATTTGTAAATACGGACGCATCATTGAAGCTCCCAAAGCACAATTTAAACCCACACTCAACAAAGGCATGTGAGAAATTGAAATTAAAAATGCCTCCGTCGTTTGACCTGTTAAGGTTCTTCCACTTTGATCTGTAATTGTTCCAGAAACCATGATTGGAAGTTTGATCCCTTTCTCATCAAATACTTCATCGATGGCAAACAACGCTGCTTTCGCATTCAAGGTATCGAAAACCGTTTCCACCAATAAAATATCAACACCTCCATCTATTAAAGCTGTAGTTTGCTCTTTGTACGCAATTACCAACTCATCAAAAGTAACCCCTCTAAAACCAGGGTCGTTTACATCCGGAGAAATGGAAGCTGTTCTATTTGTAGGGCCTATCGAACCTGCAACAAAACGTGGTTTGGAAGGGTTTTTTGCTGTAAACTCGTCGGCTACTTTTTTAGCAATCTTCGCACTTTGAAAATTAATGTCGTACACAAAAGCTTGTAACCCATAATCTGCTTGTGCGATTGTAGTGCCAGAAAAAGTATTGGTTTCAGCGATATCTGCACCTGCTTCAAAATACAATCTATGAATTTCTTCAATGATATCGGGACGGGTCAACGACAATAAATCGTTATTCCCTTTCAGAGGCTGCGCATGATTTTCAAACCATCCTTTCCTAAAATCTTCTTCCTTTAGTTTATGTCGTTGGATCATCGTTCCCATTGCACCGTCAAGTACAAGGATTCTTTCTTTCAAAATTTGCTCAATTGCCATCATACCACAGTTTGTTATAAACATTCAGAAATAACAACAAAGAAATGAGAGAATTGATCTATCTACTTATCTTTTCACAGGATTTGCTGTGATTGGATTTGGCACCTATTCCTGATGGAGGTTGCCAAGGTTTCATAGGGCCTATCCCTCCACCTTTCTTTATAAGTTATTTAAATGAACGTGTACAAAGTTAGAAAATGAATTTCAATTAAAGAGTGTGAACTACCTAAAATGTTGAAAATTTATTTTGATAAAAAATGAAATTTACTATTAGGGGTTAATGGACAAAATAGTGCCTAAAAACCTCTGAAAGTATTATTGATATTAACTTGCAGCCATTTATTACTTATGACTAAAAAAACTGCTTTTACTGTGGTTGTAAAATATTGACCA
>CALPOI020000259.1 GCA_943325145.2 Candidatus Planktophila lacus
AGATGTTATATAAAAAAAGGCACTATTGAGTTTTTATCAATTTTTCAGACAGGATACCTTCCTGATTAGAAATTACTATAAAATAGTATACTTCAGTTAATTGACTTGTATTAATTTGAATGTTTTTATTATTTGTAGCAAACTGATAGATAATTTTACCGGTAATGTCTTTTATAATAATATCGCCTAATTCTCTGTATGATTCAATAGTTACAAAGTCATTTGCAGGGTTAGGGTAGATGTGTATTTTATTTTGATTGTAGGATTTTATATCACTTGTTTTTAATTGAATCGATTTAAATGTAGAATCTACATAGCACTTGTTGTAAGCAATTAATTGCACTGGTATAGGATTTAATTCTGTCTGTACAAGTACTGATTTTTTATTACTGCTCCATGATTGAGTAATCCAAAGTGTGTCATTCAAAGTATCTTTTTTTGCGATTTTCCAACAGATAGAATCCGCAAATTTCGATGTGTTTTCTAATTGAATCAATTTGTCAGCAAGTTGGGTTAACTCAAACGATGGAATTGGTTTCTTAACTTTTTGAATGCTATGAGCTTTAAATTGTGTTTTTTCAGTTGGGATTATTTCCCAATCGTAAAAGAAATAATAAAATAACGTCCCTGCATTTGTTGCCATATCAATGGCGTTACTACGTGTGATTGTTACGACTGAATCCAATTGATAGGGGTAATTCACTGTATTTTTTGTTCTTCCGAGATTGACAAAACTACCACTTACCCCCAATTGATAGTCAATTCCCGGATCAATTTTGAAATTGATTGGAATTCGAACGATACCAATTGTATCTATCAAAATTTTTCGTTGTTGAATTACTTCACCTTTGCTCGTTCTCAATTCAATGGTTCTTTCACCTTTTGCATAGGAGTTTACAATAGCTGATTTTAGCAAAAATGAACTATGAGCAGTGAATATTAAATGTCTGGCAGCAAACTCGTATTTTGCTGAATTTGTTGATGCGTCTTTTTCACCAAATTTCGTTGGAATTTCTTTTGAGTAATAAACAGTGTCTTTAATTACCGTGACATCAAGTTGAGAATTGGTAGAGATCAAACTAGAATCAGACAAAGAACTGTACCATTGAGATTTAGGTTTTTGAACGGAATGAAAAAGTGTTAGATTAATTGAATCACAAAAAGAATAGTGAATAGAATCAATTGTTCGTTGCTTAATTTGTATTGTGTCCTTGAATATCAATGTATCTACTTTTCCACAGTTTTGATTTCCATATGAAATCAATTTTACAGAATAAGTCCCAAGGTTTTTATAGTTGTGAGTTGGGTTGAATAAACGGGAGTTAGTTCCATCACCAAAATCCCAAAAACAACTATCACTATTTACACTTTTATTTTGAAAAAACACAAATAATGAGTCAAAGGAAGAATTTGAAGAAAGACCAAAGTTTGATTTCAATCCTGCAACATATGGTTCACCGATTCCTACAGCATACCAAGCATTTGTAGTTGACTCCACTTCAGGTGAACATGGTCCGAAAAGATCTTTTGCAGCTTGAATTGAAAAAAAGCGTGCATCTTCAAAATTGGACAAGCTTGTTAAATAGATGGTTAAATTTCTATACGCAATTTTAGCAGCTTTTTCAATTCCTATTCCCTTTACGTTGAAGGATTGACCAAAATCATTCGTTCCTGAACCACCCTGAGCGAGTAGGTAATACCAATGATTTTGAACTCCATTGTTAGAATGTATCCCTCCTAAATCGCTTCCATTAAGTGGTTTCCAGTTTTTGCCTTTATAGTTTTTAGGGTCTTTGTTGTATTCAGGATTTTCTAAAGATCTGTATGTTCTACTAACTTCTTCACCTACATGCCAATTCGCTTTGTCGGGTCTAGTGTACCAATCTATTGTAGCTCCAAAAATATCACTGAAAGACTCATTTAATGCTCCAGATTCATTTTCAAGGGCAAGTTTAGCTGTATTTGAAGTTAAACCATGCGTGATTTCATGACCGATAATGTCCAGTGAAACAAGTGGGTTGATAGTATCATTACCATCTCCATAATTCATCTGAGAACCATCCCAAAATGCATTGATGAAATTTGTGCCATATCTCAATCTGTTTATTAGTTTAAATCCTTTGTTATCAATACTATTTCTGTTGTGATGTTTTAAATAATAGTCATACGTCATTTCTGCTCCCCAATGCGCATCTATTGCAAATTGTTCAATAGTGGTGGTATCCCAAATATTTTTTTTGTTTTCAAATAATTTATTGGTTCTTAAATTATATGTTTCGATTCCGTTACCACGAGTAGCATCTTTTAATGTAAAACCGTTTGCAGTACTGTCAGTAACGATATCTTGCCAACCACTAAATTTACATTTTCCCTTTCCAATTGAACTAAAGCTATGGATTTTCTCTTCAGTTTTTAGGATGGCTCCAGTTGCGCAACTAACATAAACATCTTTGAATTCTAAAGGAGATAACGAATAAATTGGAAAACAATAGGATAATTCTAGTTTATCGATATCGTTGTTATTATTAAATACATAAATCAATGTTCCTTTTGGTCTATTTGATTGAAATGGAGTGCGTTTACGTGTGTTCTTTGAAGCACTGGTTTCCCATGAATATTGAGTAGAAGGGATTGATTTAATTGCAGTCAAATAAGCATTTGATTCTTTGGTTGTTGTCGAAGAGGTGATCGATGCTCGTGTATAGAGGAGACCATTGAAAGAAATGACGCGATTACCTTTGCAATGAACGACGATAGTTCCATTTTTAACAGGTATACCATTAAACGTTTGTTGCATTCTAATATGATTGAATCCTAAATCATCTTTTTCCTCGGAAGTTATTGATAAATCTAATTGATAGCTGGTTGCGTAATTTTTATTGATCCAAGTATTAAAATCTTTCAATTCAATTTGAGGAGAGAATTGATGAAAAATTTTTTCATTTTTTGATAATTGAAGTTGACTAAAAAAGGAATTACAGAATAGGATAAAGAGTAGAAATAGTTTTTTCATAGTAAAATTTAGAGTGATTTATAAGTTCTTATCCACGAAGGATTTTGAATGTCTTTTAATAATTTCCAAAGATTTTCATCAATAATAAAACAAGCATCTAAATTTGTGACACCATAATTTTTAAATAAAAATTCCGCTTGTTTTTCAGAGGGTTGGTAGTTGTTTTTACTCCATCCAGTTTCACTGCTTGTGCTAAAAGGAAATGAAGCATAACGAACTTTCCAGAGAGAGTCTAATGGCAAACAGAATGCAATTTCCCGATAAGTAGCATCGTCTTTAATTGTACCGCAAGAAAGATTTTTTTCTTTAAAAAAATCAATGCGGGATGGATTGTAGATACTTGGCCAGTTACCTGATGCAAAACGAACAAACTCTTCCTTAGAAAGTAATTTTTGTTTGTTTAAGGACCTACCGTCATGAATAAACGCATACAAAGTAAAAAGTTGTCCAGACGATTGTAAAGAAATTTTAGCAGCAAAAACTCCTTTAGGAAAAGTTGCCTTTGAAACAGATAAATTCAAATATCCCAAAAATAAAGTCAAAATAATCAATAAATAAACCGACT
>CALPOI020000260.1 GCA_943325145.2 Candidatus Planktophila lacus
GTAATTATAAACATAACGCGTATAAATCATCCCTGTTCTAGGGTCTGAATAGGTTAGGTTTTGTACGAAAAATTGTTCCAGTACCCCAACTATTGAACCGTCTTTTAAAGGATACATTTCACGCAATTCATAATCATACAATTCAGGAGCTCCTTTGCCTTTTTCCGCTCTTTCAAGCGCTCTTTTTTTTGCGCGTTCAGACCAATCTTTTATGATGAACGCGATATCAAATTCGCTTTTTCCTTGAGAAATTATTTTTTTTGATTGTATTTCAATGGTTGCATGGTATACACCTTTGATTCCGTTGTCGTTTTTATCTTTATTTCCGGTGAGTGCACTTACGGTTAATAGGTTAGAATGATCTGTGTCTATTTTTAAATCAAAAATCCGATGGTCTGAAAGCGGTAATATAAATGGATAAATACTATCATTCACAATTTGATGGCAAATGATTCGATCAAGATTTGATTGATCTCCAAAGAAAAAAGAACGATTGGTTCGTTCAGAAAATATTTTTGTTGTTATAAAATAATCCCCCTTATCGGTCAACAATCGTTTGTCTATAAATGCGACTTCTTTGGAATAAGGAACAGTATAGTTTCCATTCAAAACAGGGGTAAGGTCTTTTTTGAAAATTTTATACCCTAGATGTTCATTGGTGTTGTTTTGACCAGGTACATTGTATTCCGCACAGAAAAAGTCTTTGTTTTCTGAAAACAACACGGTGAAATCCCCTTTACTTCCCCATGTTTTTGGTAATGAGTAGGATAGCAATTCTACCGCAGGTCCGAGAGGGACACTCATTTTAGAATATTTTTGCAGGAATAAAATGTTTTTTCCATGAGAATAATAGGAAAGGAATACAACAGGTGTTTCGTTCAATACATCAATATGGACAATCTTAGCACGTTGATTACCAATAGAAGTTAAGATTTTACCTTCAGAAGCAGGCGTTAACTGCGAGTAGTAACGTATTCTATCAGAAGAAAAAATAAAAGTTTTTCTAAAATTAACACTTATAAAGTCTGCTTTATTCAGAGAAAGAATAGAGTAAGTTTTTCCTTTTGATGGTTGGATTGCTCCCCATTCTATGGCACCCTGTCCAAAAATAAATTGTTGGAATAATAGTAGGAGAAGGTGCCATTTTTTCATAGGAAATCGTATTAATTTGGTAAATGAATACCAGTGTAATTACTTGGTGTAATTTGTTTTAATTCAAGTTTTAATTCTTCATTTATTGAGAGTGTATCAATAAAAGCATGAACACTTTCTTGGGTCGTCGCTTCGTTTTTTCGTGTTAAGCCTTTCAATGCTTCGTAAGGTTTTGGAAATCCTTCCCTTCTTAAAATCGTTTGAATTGCTTCAGCAACTACCGCCCAATTATTTTCTAAATCTTGTTCAAATGCTGTTACATTTAACAATAATTTGTCTAATCCAGTTTGAGTTGATTTCAATGCGATTAACATATGAGCTAAAGGTGTTCCAATTGTGCGTAAAACAGTAGAATCAGTTAGATCTCTTTGTAATCTTGAAACAGGAAGTTTAGCAGATAAATGTTCGAAAAGAGCATTTGCAACCCCTATATTCCCTTCTGAATTTTCAAAATCAATAGGATTTACTTTGTGAGGCATGGCTGATGAACCAATTTCACCCTCTTTAAGCTTTTGTTTGAAATACTCCATCGAAACGTACATCCAGAAATCTCGGTTTAAATCTAAGATGATAGTATTGATTCTTTTCAAGGCATCGAACAAAGCAGCGAGATTGTCATAATGTTCAATTTGTGTTGTAGTTTGACTTCTGTCTAAACCTAAGGTATTGTTAACAAAATTATTTGCGAATTCAACCCAATTAGTTGTTGGGTAGGCTACATGATGTGCATTAAAGTTTCCTGTAGCACCACCGAATTTAGCAGAAAAGGGTATGCTTTTAGCTTGATTTAATTGTTTTTGTAAACGCTCGCTAAACACATAGATTTCTTTTCCTAAACGAGTTGGAGATGCAGGTTGACCGTGAGTACGCGCAAGCATTGGAATATCTTTCCATTCTTCTGTAAGTTGATTTAATTGTTGGATTAATTGTTCAACTGCAGGAAATATAATTTCGTGTAAAGCTTCTTTCAAAGAAAGCGGAATACTCGTGTTGTTGATGTCTTGAGATGTTAACCCGAAGTGAATAAATTCTAAATGAGCTGTTAGTCCCGCTTCAGTTAATTTATGTTTAATGAAATATTCAACTGCTTTTACATCGTGGTTAGTTGTTTTTTCACAATCTTTAATCCATTGTGCGTCATTTTCATTAAAAGAAGTATAGATATTTCTGAGAAATTCGAACTTATCCTTAGGGAAATCAGCAATTGGATGAATTCCTAAGTCGCAAAGCGCTATGAAATATTCAATTTCTACTTGCACTCTATATTTTATAAGACCGAATTCGGAGAAGTAACGAGAAAGAGCTACAGTTTTATTTCTATACCTGCCATCAATTGATGAAATGGCTGTTAAAGCGTTTAATTCCATTGTGAGTTTTTTAGTTCTATGCAAATATAGAAACAACCTTTAGATACTTTTTTGTTTTTTTAGGGTTTTGTATTTATTTGAGGATATTAGCATTTGATTGTTGGTTATTTTAGGAGACTAAATCAAAATTCAACATAGAATTCTCTAATTTTACATTCTTATTATTGTTTAAAAGATATAATTTAATTGTAATGAAATTATTTACACTACTTATTGCCATCTTATCCTATACCCAATTTTCAATTGCGTCCAATTCTGTTTGTCCACCAGATACTACTTCTTCTATTCTGGATAGAACAACAGGATTGTTTATGTTGGAAGAAGCGAAGCAATACTTTTCAGAAGGGAAGTTAAAAGACGCGATGATTCGATTTAAATCAATCGAATCTAAAGATCCAGAGTCTTGGAAGCCTTCTTATTGGGTGGCAAATTGTTATTTTAAATGGAACAATTATTCTGAGGCGCTTAGGTATGCCATAAAAGCAAAAAAGAAATCACAAGATGTTGAGCCTGAATTGGAAGAGCTATTAGGTCGTTCTTATCATCAAAATGGAAAGTTAGATTCGGCCCTTTTTTATTATACCACTGCTCTTTCTCATTTTTCTAAATCAAGGTCTTTGGAGCTTAATTTAGCGCACAAAATTGAAGAATGTAAATTTGCAATTCAAGAGTTAGCAACGGATAAAAAATCTTTGCGTAAACTACTCCCCGCGGCAATAAATACCGAATTTGATGAATATGCGCCGATTTTGACAAAAGGTGGAAATGAAATATATTTTGCTGCAAGACATGAAAATACTACAGGAGGGTTGAAAAATCCAGACGATGAGCATTTTTTTGAAGATATATATAAAGCAAGATGGGAGTCAACTTATCAAACATGGGATAGTGTTACTAATAAAATAGATAAAATAAATACCAAAGGATTTGAAGCAATCACCTATATGGATTCAACAGGGACAAAGGCACTTTTAACTGTGAATAATACAGCTGTTGATAATGCTTCTCATCCAACAGCTGGTTCAGATATCTTTGAGATGGAGTTTAAATCAGGAAAA
>CALPOI020000261.1 GCA_943325145.2 Candidatus Planktophila lacus
ACTTTTTCGGAATGAAATCCAAAAAAGAACCTACTTTTTTGGATTTCATTCCGAAAAAGTCGCAAAAAAAAAGGGAGAACGTTACATTCTCCCTTTACTAGTATTTATTTAAAGTCAGGCTGAGCTTAAGCCTCAACTACATGCGCATAGCTTTCCACACTTGGACAAGAACACACTAAGTTTCTATCACCAAACGCGTTGTCTACACGACGAACAGGCACCCAATATTTAAACTCTTTCAAGTAAGTAACTGGATAAACTGCTTCTTGAGGAGTATATGGATATTCCCAATTTTTATTGATGATACAATCTGCTGTATGCGGTGCATTTTTCAATAAGTTATTTACTTTATCAGCATGTCCGTTTTCAATTTCTGCAATCTCTTGACGTATTTTAATCATTGCTTCAATGAAACGATCTAACTCAGCTTTGTCTTCACTTTCTGTTGGTTCAATCATCAATGTACCAGCAACTGGGAAAGAAACCGTAGGAGCATGGAATCCGAAATCGATCATACGTTTTGCCATATCTGCCACTTCTACATCCGCATTCTTTTTAAACTCACGACAATCTAAGATCAACTCGTGTGCTACTGTACCGTTTTTACCAGTATACAAAATTGGGTAATGTGCTTTCAATTCGGTAGCAATATAATTCGCGTTTAAAATCGCGTTTTCAGTAGATTCTCTCAATCCTTTCGCACCTAACATTTTGATGTAACCATAAGAAATCAACAAAATCAAAGCACTACCATACGGAGCTGCAGAAACTGCATGAATTGCTTTTTCACCACCCGCTTTCAACAATGGACTTCCTGGTAAGAAAGGAACTAAATGTGCCGCAACACCGATTGGCCCCATACCTGGTCCTCCTCCTCCGTGAGGAATCGCAAATGTTTTATGTAAATTCAAGTGACAAACATCCGCACCAATGTTTCCAGGATTTGTCAATCCAACTTGCGCATTCATGTTCGCACCATCCATGTAAACTTGACCACCATTCTCGTGGATAATAGAAGTAATTTCAATAATACCTTCCTCAAATACACCGTGTGTTGATGGGTAAGTCACCATCAAACCAGCCAAAGTCTCTTTCAACTCAATTGCTTTTTCACGCAATGCTTCGATGTCGATGTTTCCGTTTTCATCACAACCCGTAACAACAACTTCAAATCCAGCCATAACTGCTGAAGCAGGGTTAGTTCCATGAGCAGATGAAGGAATAATCATGTGTTTACGGTTGAAATCTCCACGTGATTCATGGTACGCTTTAATCACCATTAAACCAGCATATTCTCCTTGTGCTCCAGAATTTGGCTGTAACGAAGTTCCAGCAAAACCTGTACATTCCGATAAATCTTTTTCTAATTGACGAAACATTTCATGGTAACCTTCCGCTTGTTCCACTGGACAGAAAGGGTGCATGTTTGCAAAAGAAGGATGTGTAATAGGCATTAATTCAGAAGCAGCGTTTAACTTCATGGTACAAGACCCCAATGGAATCATACTGTGAACCAACGATAAATCTTTGTTTTCCAAACGTTTCAAATAACGCATCATTTGAGATTCAGAATGATGTGTATTGAACGTAGGATGTGCTAAAATCGCATCATTGCGTAAAAAATCAGAAGCGATTGAAGGAGCTGAAGCACGAGTGATTGTTGAAGTAGTTTTAACAGCTACTTGCGCAAACACGTGAACTAAATTAGTTAAATCAGTAGCAGTAATTGATTCACCAAAACTTATAGTCACTTGAGAATCGTTCACATAACGAACATTGATTTCTTTTGCTTCTAATTGGTATTTTAAAGTTGCTACAGAAACTGTTGATGGCAACTCAACCCACAAAGTATCAAAATAATTCTCTGACTTTACAGTGTATCCCAATTGTTTCAACTCTGTCGCAACTGTCGTAGCTTTCAAATGAATGTCTGTTGCAGTTTCTTTTAATCCAGCCGGACCATGGTAAACAGCATACATACTTGCCATCACCGCCAACAAAGCTTGTGCAGTACAAATATTGGAAGTCGCCTTATCACGTTTGATATGTTGTTCTCTCGTTTGCAACGCCATACGCAAAGCCAAGTTATCATCCGCATCTTTAGACACACCGATAATTCTTCCTGGAATTGTACGTTTAAATTCATCTTTACATGCAAAAAATGCAGCATGTGGTCCACCATACCCCATTGGAACACCGAATCGTTGAGAAGAACCCAACACCACATCAGCTCCAAATGAACCTGGTGACTTCAATACAACCAATGACATAATATCCGCAGCAACGGCAACTTTGATACCTAATGCATGCGCTTTAGTAATAAAACTAGCTACATCTTGCACTCGACCTAATGCATCTGGATATTGTGTCAATGCCCCAAAGAAAGTTGCATCAAAAACAACAGTTTCTGGATCTGCGATTACCAATTCAATTCCTAAATTAGCAGCACGACCTTTAATCACATCAATCGTTTGTGGGAAAGCAAATTCAGAAACGAAAAATTTATTTTTACCTTCTTTTATATCGTTTCGAGAACGAGAATTGAAGAACATGATCATGGCTTCAGCTGCTGCAGTAGCCTCATCCAACAATGAAGCATTCGCAATCTCCATTCCTGTTAAATCCAAAATCATGGTTTGAAAATTCAACAAAGCCTCCAAACGACCTTGAGAAATTTCCGCTTGATATGGAGTATAAGCTGTATACCATCCTGGATTTTCCAATACATTTCGTAAAATCACAGAAGGAGTTATTGTATCGTTGTACCCTAAACCAATGTACGACTTAAAAACTTTGTTCTTTGAAGCCAATTCATTGATATGAGTTAAGTACTCTTGTTCTGTCAACGCAACCGTAACATCCAACTCATGACCCAAACGTATTTGTGCAGGTATTGTTTTGTCGATTAATTCTGCGATGGAAGAAACTCCAATTTTCGCTAACATAGCTTGCTTTTCAGCCTCATTTGACCCGATGTGTCTTTCAGAAAATGCACTCATTATATACCACTTTAAATGTACGGGCAAATATACGACGATTTAAAGTTAATTTATAAAAATCATCGAAATCTTACCAACCGATTTATTAACCAGAAAAACTAAAAAATGTTCAAAAGAAAGTAGAAAAATTGAATTAGGGTATTAGAGTAAATAGTTTTCAGTTTTCAGTCACTAGGAAGGCATTAGTCATTAGAGTTTTGAGTTGATAGTTTTTAGTCACTAGTTATATATTACTCAGAATTACTAATCAACTCTATTTACGAAAATACAATTAATCTCATTTATAAATCCTAATTCATAACTAACTCCAGCTTTGTTTATTCTTTAAAAGTGAATCCACTCAATTTTAAGAATTCCTATTTCATTCATAAATCATAACTTTCAATTTATAATTATCTTCTGGCCTTGGGATTGTTGGGTTTTGAAAGTGCACTGAAACGCTAGAGGTTTGTCGGAAGCTTCGCAGAAGATCACCGACAAAATCAGCGAATTCAGGAGCGGTCAAAATAAAGCGAGATTTCCACCTTTTTGCATTGCCAAAAAAGGTGGAGCCAAAAACGCTAGCGCTAAAATAA
>CALPOI020000262.1 GCA_943325145.2 Candidatus Planktophila lacus
ATTGTATCTTCTGTACTTGTGATGGAAGATGTACACATAATTGGATTACAATTTTTTGGTAACGCCAATAAAGAAGATCCGTATTCATAGGCGCCCATATCATTGACTCCCACTCTTGACCTACCTGTAATGTCCTTTGATAAAGATCCTGCGTTTAAACCCATATCAATTGCTGGAGAAGATGATTTTAAACGGATGTCCATCGCATCGGAAGCATAGCCAGTACTAGAAATACTTTTTTCGAATTTAGGATCTGAATTTAAAACTCCCGTAATTGCAGTATACGTTGACCCTCCCGCTAAATCGATAATAGAATTACTTACCTCAATGTTTCCCTCTAAATCTTTATTTTCATTTCCCCAAACTATGGAATTGTATATTTTTGCGGTGCTGAATGGTGAGGAAATACTTGCATTATTTGAATTTCTAGTGGAATCACTATTTCCAGCTATCGTAGAATTATATATTTCTAAATTTGAAGAGGCTTTATCAATCAAAATGATTGCTCCCGAACCATTACTTGATTGTATTATTTTATTATTAACTATGATAGAATTGTAGATTCTTACTTTCATGTTGTCAAGCGCATATAAAACTGCAGCTCTACTAGCAATGTTATCACTTATATAAGTGTTTCGAATGACTAAATCATTTAAAACTGATGAAGTAGCATAAATTAACCCACCAATTTCACCTGCTTTACTTCCTGATAGAATACAATTATCAATATAAGCTCTAGAATCAACCATTTTTAATGTCCCTGCATTCGCAGTTGTAAGACTCCCAATTGTATTACATAGTACTTTTGAATTACGCAAATACAAAGTTGTTCCATTGGTAATGTGCATCGCTCCGCCTGAATTTTCACCAGAGGCTACATTTTCAGAAAAATCACACGAATCTACTACTAAAGAAACCGGATGTTTACTTCCTCCAAACACATTGGTCGAAATTGCTGCACCTCCATACGACTTCGCTTTATCAGACGAGTTTTTATAAAACCAGACATCTTTGAAGGTGACGTAGGTTGAATCTCCTGATTTTGTTCCGTTAATGGTAATCGCTCCCCAATCGACTACATCGGAGAATTTCATTGAACGAAATGTTATGCCTGAACCAGTCACATAAAACACAGGGCCAGGTGAAGATGCACTTGCTAAATAAGACACAATCGTCTTTTGTTTGTCCGCTCCGATTATACTGATATTGTTTTGACTAATTGTATTATTTTGATCAAACTTATTTTTGTATTGACCATTATCAACATAAATAACATCTCCCGAAACAGCTACTGATAATGCTTTCTTAAATGTTCTATATGGGTGCGCTTTTGATCCATCTCCTGATACGTCGTCACCTGCATCTAAACACCATTTCTCATTCCCACCCATTACATCATTGATGTAGATTTCATGACTGGTATACAAACCACATTCTTTAGGAATAGATAATTGTGAAGCACCGAATTCAAAGGCCCCAGCATCTGGACTTCCTGCTCTCGTAAAACCTGTTAAATCTTGAGTTAAAGTTGAGCTTGCAGCTAAACTTATTGCTGGTGAACCAGACTTCAACCTAAAATCTTTACCCGCTGTATTCTCGAACTGTGGATCACTCGTATTTGCTCCAGTAGTAAAACCACCACCTGTAGCATCTACGATAGAGTTTAGTATTGCTATTCCTCCACCATTAGAACTTACGTCCTTAGAACTATTTCCCCAAACAATAGAATTATTTATAGACATACTACCATTATATAGAAAAACTCCAGAATTATCATATGAAGAGGTCACCTTATTATTTCTTATAGTACAATGGTTCAAAACAGTTGTACCGGCATTATTAAATATTGCTCCACTAGGTAAACCACCACCACTACATGTATTATCAAAAAATAAAGAATTTTCAATTACTAAATTTCCAGAGGAATGGTAGATTGCACTACCGTATTGAGAAATATTGTCATGAAAATAAGACGATGAAATCACTAAGTCGGTTTGTTCATTATAAATTGCCCCCCCATGACCCAATGGAGAAAGTGAACCACCCGAAATATAGCCAAGATACGCGCCTCTAAACACGGAATTTGAAATTCTTGAGGGGCCTCCCTTATAATTTGCAATAAAACCTCCTGTACTTGGTTGTTCCAATATGTCATTTGAAAGACAATAATTAAAATTACAAGATTCGATAAGTAATCGAGTACCATTTTTATAATATATTGACCCACCTGATGAAGTATTCTTCGTGTTATTATTATAAAAATCAGAGTTTTGAATGGTTAATACAGAAGGTTTGCTTAACCCCCCACGAGTGGTAGCACAAATTGCACCTCCACCACCATCTGAATTTGCCCCTGCAGTATAATTATTTTCAAAAAAACAAGATTTTATCAACACTCTAGTCGTATCACTCGTATTATCAGATTTAATTACAATCGCACCAGCATATATGTAGCCTTTAATTTTAACATTACTAAGATTAAAACTGATGACATTACAAATTGTGCCACACGTAGAATAGGTGCCTAGATCATTGAACAATGGCCCTGTTAAACTAGAAGTAGAATTAAACAAGGTTAAACTTTTACCTGCACCAATTATTGTTAAATTGTTCTGCTTGATAATCATTGACTCGTTCAGATAGGTTCCTGCATCTACGTAAATGGTGTCGTTGTCTTGTACAATACCACTGTTAATGAGTGATTTTAACGATGAAACCGGTTTTGATGTACTTGAACCATAAATGGTAAGGGTTGAACTCCCCGTTGAAGTAGCGCTCAAAGAAAACTCAAGTTTTAATGTAGCAGCATTTTTTGCGACAATGTAAGTACCTTGTTGAATTCCTGTTCCTGTAACGTAATCTCCTACGGCAAACTTTGCAAAATTTGCGGCACTAAGTGCGCCTGAAAATACTGAACCTGATGTTAATCCGACTGATTGGGTTACTAAACTCCCAATAGCGGTAGTGTAAACGTCATTTGTTATAGACACATCGTTTACATACCATTTCTTCGCACTAACAAAATTTGAAAAAAGTATTAAAATAAAAAGGCCTATAATTCTGATCAAAATCCTCATTATGATTTATATGAAATATTTTTAAGATTAGTACAAATATAACTTGAATTTTTATTTAATAAAATAGTACAATTGTTACCAAAAAATTAAGATTCCTTATTTGTTAAACCAAATTAAAATAAACGTTAGAACAAAAATAATTTAGCAGATTTAACAAAAATCAAGGAAACTTCAATACAAACTCGGTTCGTCGATTGACTTGGTGTAATTCTTCCGAACATTCGATACCGTCATCACAATGGTTCAACAATTTCGTCTCTCCGTAGTTCTTCACTTCCAATCGATCGCGGGTGATTCCTTTTGAGACAATGTAGGTCATACAACTTGAGCTACGTGCAGCTGATAACTTCATGTTGTACTCATCACTACCCCTTGCATCCGTATGTGAACTGATGTCCACCTTCACACCTTTGTTTTCTTTCAAGAACATCACCAATGTATCCAACTCTGCTTTA
>CALPOI020000263.1 GCA_943325145.2 Candidatus Planktophila lacus
TTTTAAAAACTACCCCTTCAGTACTTTTTCATTTTTAAGTACTGAGCAACCGGTAATCAATTATTTTTCAATTGAATCGATCGGTCACGACAAATTGCATGCATTAGTAGCTTTTTTATCTTCTAAAGTATTCGGTCCAACGTTGGTATTTTGTTCACACAGAGAAACTGCAGATCGAATATCACAACACCTAACTGAATACGGAAAACAAAATGTTGTTTTTCATGGTGGAATGGAGCAAATCGACCGTGAACGTTCACTCATTAAATTCAAAAACAATTCGGTAGATTGTTTAGTTTGTACAGATTTAGCTGCAAGAGGTTTAGACATTCCTGATATCGATGCAGTTATTCATTACCAATTCCCTCCTACTGAAGCTGAATTCATTCATAGAAACGGAAGAACTGCACGTATGAAAACCAATGGGAACGTGTACCTTTTACATTCAGAAAACGAACCTTTACCGTCTTATACTAAAAATTTCGAGGTAAAAAAATTGGAGATATCAGCAGAAATCAAAGAATTTTCCAATAGCAACTGGACAACCTATTACCTTTCCGCAGGAAGAAAACAAAAAATTAGAAAAATTGATATTGTAGGATTTTTATTACAAGAAGTAAAAATACCAAAAGAACATCTTGGATTAATTGAAGTAATGGATTCGTATACTTACGTCGCTATTTCAACTGAAGAGAAAAACACCTTAAAAACACTTTTCCCAAGAGTACGTATCAAAAAACAACCCGTTCTACTTTCATATTGTCGTTAAAAATTTATACTATGCTACATTTAGGTGTATTCAACGAACTAACCATATTAAGATTCACAAGCGTTGGCGCTTACCTTGGAGACGATGAAGACAATGATGTATTACTCCCTACAAAATACATTCCACAAGGTTCTGAAATCGGAGATCAAATTTCGGTTTTTCTTTATCTTGATTCTGAAGATAGAATTATTGCAACAACATTAAAACCATTGTTGGAATTACACGAATTTGGTCTTTTAAGAGTAAATCAAGTCAGTCATTTCGGTGCATTTTTAGAATGGGGAATTGAAAAAGATTTGTTTGTTCCTTTCAAAGAGCAACATTTGAAAATGGAAGAAGGTAAATCCTACATCGTCTATTTATATTTAGATGAAGCTACTAACAGACTCGTTGCATCTTCTCGAATAAAACGCTTCTTAGAATTTGAAGTGGTGATCGTAAATGAAGGAGATGAAGTAGATTTATTGATTCATTCAACGACCGAACTTGGAAAAAATGTAATTGTAAACGATACATATAGCGGGTTAATTTATAAAAATGATATCGTTCGTCCGCTCCGATTTGGAGAGAAATGCAAAGGATTTGTAACCAAAGTTCGTCCTGATGGAAAATTAGATATCGCTTTAGAAAAACCAGGTTTTGAAAAATTAGAATTAAACAGTCAACGTTTACTAGACATTATTAAATCCAACAATGGAAAACTTTTCCTTACAGATAAATCTGATCCAGATAGAATTAGAGAAGAAGTTGGGATGAGTAAAAAAACATTTAAAGCAGCAGTAGGAATTCTTTACAAATTAAGAATGATTCAATTAAAAGAAGACCATATTGCCATTCAAAAGTAATTTAAATTGAATCATTTGTAAAACTTTTATAATAATCAAAACTATGAAAATTGGTGTTTTACTTTCAGGATGTGGTGTATATGATGGCGCTGAAATTCAAGAAACAGTTCTAACACTTCTAGCAATTGAAGAATTAGGTGCAACCTACCAAGGTATAGCTATCAATAAAGAACAACACCATGTCATCAATCATTTGACAGGTGAAACAATGAATGAATCACGTAATATGCTTGTAGAAGCTGCACGAATAGTTCGAGGAAATATAACTGATTTAGATAATACTACGATCGATGAATTAGATATATTAGTAATTCCAGGAGGTTTCGGGAGCGCTAAAAACTTTAGTAATTGGGCTTTTGAAGGAGCAAATGGAGAGGTACTTCCAGAAATCAGTGAACTTATTTCTAAGTTTATATCACAAAAAAAACCAATTGTAGCATTGTGTGTGAGTCCTGTTATAATTGCATTGGCACTCAAAAACAGGCCTCAAAAAGCAATACTTACATTAGGTAGTACAAAAGTCCCTTCTCCGTATACCATTCAAGACTTTCACAATGGCATTACATCTATTGGAGCTGAAGCGATTGAGAAAACAATCAATGAAATTAATATAGATGTGAACTATAATATAATTAGTGCTCCCTGTTATATGTTGGATTGCACATTACCAGAATTAAAAAATAACATTTTCAAAGCGATTGAAGCAGCTATCAATCTTGCGAATAAATAATCTTATTAACAATAAATTAACCCATACATTAATTTAAATTGATTTTAAATCTTCTAGATTTTTGATAATTTTTCTTCTAAACGAAAAAAAAATTTTATTATTTCTTAAATAGGTGTAATTTTGTATCCTAAATCAACGCGAAAGCTAAAAAAATAAAGTACGTATGAACGAATTCGGTAAACGAGGAAACAATGCGAATTTAACAGATTCTATTGGACTTACTAATTTAGGTAATGTATATTGGAATCTAACTCCTGCAGAACTTGTAGAAGACACGATTATCAATGGTCAAGGTGTATTAACTGACACTGGTGCAATTGCAATTGAAACAGGTGAATTTACTGGTAGATCTCCGAAAGATCGTTATGTTGTTTTTGACTCAGTTACAGAAAACACTGTATGGTGGGGAGATGTAAACATTAAATTCTCTGAAGAGAAATTTGATGCGCTTTACAACAGAATGAAAGCATACCTTACAGAAAAAGATATGTATGTGAGAGATGCATATGCTTGTGCTGAAGAAGCCCATCGTTTGAACTTGAGAGTTGTTACAGAATTCCCTTGGTCAAATATGTTTGCTTACAACATGTTCTTAAGACCTACTGACGCTGAAATCGAAACTTTTACAGCTGATTGGCACATTGTGTGTGCACCTGGATTTAAAGCAGATCCAACAATCGATGGTACACGTCAACACAACTTTGCTATTTTGAACTTCTCTAAGAAAATGATTCTTATTGGTGGAACTGGTTACACAGGTGAAATCAAAAAAGGTATTTTCTCTGTACTAAATTATTTATTACCACAAGAAAGAAACGTATTGTCAATGCACTGTTCTGCTAATATTGGTGAAACTGGTGACACTGCTGTATTCTTTGGATTATCAGGTACTGGTAAAACTACTTTATCTTCAGATCCAAACCGTCGTTTAATTGGTGACGATGAACACGGATGGTCAGACAACACTGTATTTAATTTTGAAGGTGGATGTTACGCTAAAACAATCGATTTATCAAAAGAAAAAGAGCCTCAAATTTATGACGCAATTAAATTTGGTGCAATCTTAGAAAATATCGGTTTTGTTGATGGATCTTCAACTCCTGACTACACTGACAATTCAATTACAGAAAACACACGTGTTTCTTACCCATTGAACCATATTGAAAA
>CALPOI020000264.1 GCA_943325145.2 Candidatus Planktophila lacus
AGAATATTTGAGTAATACAAAATTCGGTTTGCCGCTCGAAGTTGCTCAATCCCCAAATATAGTATCGGAATTTATTCTACCACAGATTTTTAAGTCATGGTGTAAAGGGAATGTAAATAACGGAAAATTGCTTTTATTAAGTATTGTTCGCGAGCTTATTCATGCGGAAAACTGGAGTTTTTCACTTGGTTTTCAACATAAACAATTATGTATTCCAATAACAATTGAAGGAACCAAAGATTTTCGAATCGGTGCAAAATTATTAATACAAGAATTTCGAAATCATATTGATTATATTGAGACATTCCAACCGATTGATTGTTATGGAATTGTGATTTCTGATTCAACTAAAATAAACAATTATCCAATTCTTATTGCACTTTCTGAAGATTTTACTGTGTTTTCTATAAGTTGTAATAAAATATATACAACTTTTTGTACTGCTTTGGCAAAGCATGTCTGTCATCAAATAGATACCGAACTTAATGAGGAAATTAATGATTTTTCAATTATTGGGTCAAGTATTATGGATGATGTTTTATCGAAAAATAATACTCGAAAAGCAATGCTTTCAAGTAGTTGGGAATTAATATTTCAAAATTCAATTCAATGGAATAAAAATTATTATGCAAATGGCGGCGACTCCATTCAGGCTATACGTTTATTGTCTAAACTAAAAGAACAAGGTGCTAAGGTAGATTTATCTGGTTTACTGAATGCATCATCTTTAGAATTTTGGTTTTTTCGAATAGAAACTCTTTCTTCGGACAATATTTTGAAAGATACACCAGAAAGGTATCCGTTAACAGAAATGCAAAAAAAAATATGGAATCATTATCATTCATTTAAAGAACATGGAGCTTATCACGAGCAATTTCTATTTGAACTGATTAAATTTCCTGGGAAAGAAGTAATTGAAGATTGCATTAATGCCATTTGGAAAAGTTATCCAAATTTAAGAGTGAAGATCGTTGAATCCGACGGGGATTTTTTTCAAGAAATTCAAGACACTTATTTGGAAATCACACATGAATATGCTGATTCAATTGAGATTTCCTTGTCAGATGATTTAAAATCAACTTTTTCTGAAACATTACTACGATTGAAATTAATTACAATTTCAGAAAAAAATTACTTGCTATGGTCACACCATCACATTATTTTAGATGGTTGGAGTGTAGGAATTCTTATAAAAGAATTTATTCAAAGAATTTCTGAGCTAAATTTTGAGGTACAACTTCATCAAAATTATCAATATTTATTAAAAAGTATTGAGGATGGATTAATCGAAGTTGAGTCATCAAAACAATTTGAGAAAAAACCTTTTTTATTTGATATAGAATTTTACGATGAAAAATCTACTTTCAATACCTTGTCGTATGAAAAGTTGAACATACATTTTGAAAAAGAAAAACTCATCACTGATAATTTAGATATTACTAATCAATTGCTGTATTGTGGTATTGCAGGTTTAGTACTTCGCTCTTTATCTCAGGATTCAGATTTTTATTTTAACGGAATATCCTCTGGTAGGGAACTGCTTAATGGCGATATTGATAAATCAGTTGGACTTTTTATAAGGAATATTCAGATTCCTATTTCTGTGGAAAATTCAACGACTTGGAAGTCTTATTTCACAGATTTAAATTTAAATTTTCAAAATTCGATATCGTCTACAAAGTTTTTAGCTAAAGATGACCAAGAAGTTGATAATTCTGATTTTCTTTTTGTGTATGAAAATTATCCATATACACATCTAAAATCAACTTCTTTTGAAGCAGAATTGATTCATGTAAACGAAGTAACAGGATATCCTATAACTTTTTGTTTGTTCCCCAATTTAGAAGGCTATTCGTTAAGAATAGTCTATGATGCAAGGAGGTTTGATACTGCATTTATTGAAGGATTTAAATTAAAATTTGAACAAATTTATGATCATTTAATTTCGGCAAATTTAGAGCAAACGATAGTTCTTAAATCGGAATCTGTTAAAATCTTATTGCCTGACATTGTTGCTTTTGACGCTTTGGAAAAAGAAGATTTAGAAAAGATTAATCAAATTGGGGCAGTGGTCTCATTCGCTCCTAATAAAGGATGGTCGGAGTTGTTTCATTCTTCCGATTTAAATGCTGTAAATAATAGTGTAGATGATGAAGTAATTTCCTTTTGGAAGCATCATTTTTTTAGTGATCTACCAGGTGTTTGGTATGATAATTTTTCGAATTTAAAAGGTTCGGTTTTACAGTTTTCAATTGAAGTGAATTCAGACATTATTCAATTTTTATTGAATTTATCAAATGTGTTCAATCAATTAATTTGGAAAGAGTCAGGGTTTCAATTTATTGTCCAAAAAGAAGGAGTAGTATTTCCATTAATTATTGAGGCAACTTCTTCACAAAAAGAACAGTTAAAACAATTGACTGAACAATTACAATTGGTTGACAAAAATATTATTAGTCATGGGAAATTACTAAACACTATTTGGGAGGTTAAATCTAATTTTTTGGTATTAATTGATAGTGAGCCTTCTGCTGAGCAGTTCGCAGATTATGATGTGATTATTTCTAAGATAAATAATGTATTAAAGTGCTATAAATCAGAGAGAATTAGTCCTGTTTTCATTGAAAAATTAGAAAGTGTTATAAACTCTAATAAAGCGAATTCATATAGTATACCTGACGATTTAAGTATTTCTTCAAATGATATTCATACAAATGAAAACAAGCATTTTACTTTCTATGATCGGTTCAATCAATCGTTAATAAATTACCCGAATTTAATCGCAGTAGAAGACGGTTTAAATGCACTCACTTACAGTGATTTAGAGGTTTTATCAAATCGTTTGGCCTTCTACCTGCAGGAAAATTTCAATTTAGTTAATGAGAAGTTTATTGGGGTTCTGCTGAGTCCAAGTGTAGATCAAGTCTGTGCAATCTTAGCAATTTTAAAACTGAATAAGGCATTTATCCCGTTGGAAATTGAATGGCCCGAAGTTAGAATTGAACAGGTGGTTAATCAATCTGGTATTAAATTAATTGTTGATAAGGATGTTTTTGAAAGTGCAAAACTTTCAAAAACTGTTTCAATGGTAGAATCTTTGTCTCAATTATCGGACCCTCTGTATTCCTTGTTTACATCTGGTTCAACTGGTGTTCCGAAGGGCTGCGTTATTTCCGAATTAGCTTTTTCAAATTATTTAAACCACTGTGAAAATAATTATTTTAAACAAGCTGAAAATTCAAGAATTCATGTTTTTTCTCCAATCAGTTTTGATTTCACACTTACATCTATACTGGGTGGTTTAGCTTTTGGTTTAACTATTGTTATTCATCGTGAAAAAAATAATCTATATAATTCTCTCAAAGTTGCGTTGAGTGACTCGGAAAGTTTGTTGATAAAATTAACTCCTTCTCACATTCATCTTTGCGAAGAAAATTGGTTCAAAGAATCAACGCCAAAAATCATTATTGTAGGA
>CALPOI020000265.1 GCA_943325145.2 Candidatus Planktophila lacus
AAATCGAAATTTGCGCTTTAACAACCATCCCACAGCCTTGATTTTTGGTTCTTTTGATCAAGCAAAAGAACAGAGATTTAATTTCAAAATATATCATCTCAAACTTCACAATATTTAATTTATTTCATAAATCATAACTTCCAATTCATAATCCCCTTCTGGCCTTGGGATTGTTGGGTTTTGTTTGCGAACTGAAACGCTAGAGGTTGTCGGAAGCTTCGCAGAAGATCACCGACAAAATCAGCGAATTCAGGAGAGAACAAAATAAAGCGCCTCGGAGCGAGATTTCCCATCAAATCGAAATTTGCGCTTTAACAACCATCCCACAGCCTTGATTTTTGGTTCTTTTGATCAAGCAAAAGAACAGAGATTTCATTTCAAAATATATCATCTCAAACTTCACAATAATTAATTTATTTCATAAATCCTAACTCCCAATTCACAATCCCCCTTCCGTCCTTGGGATTGTTTGTTTAGTCACCAGAAAATAAAGTTATTAGCTCAGTTTTATTCACAAGTGAGAATATTCTCCCAAAAGCGAATCAACTCTATTTAGGGAAGTACATTTAGGAGAACATCCCCCTAATGTCTCTTGGCTATTTCCTAATGCCTTTCCCAAAAACTAGTGCATTAAAACTAATAACTCTCCTTTCCACTTGTTTATACCACTACTTTAAGTCTGTTTTTTTGATAGTTAAAGTAGTCGGTTGCATCAGTTTTTGAATAGTGCTTCTAATGTTAAACTGTTTTCTACGATACTTAAACTCTGAGCATTTGTGTTTATCCCGTAACTGGTAATCATGGTTAAGTATACTCCTTTTTTTGTTTTTGTTTGTTCTTTAAAATGAGCGATTTTATTTCGTAACTCTTGTAGGTATTTGGAATCTATACTAAACGCTGTATTGTAGAATTTTAGCTCGCAAAGATTTATTCGATGATCATCTCGTTCAATAATTAAATCGATTTGATGTTTGGAATCTGACCAAGAGGAGTGGGTAGTATATACATTTTCTATACCTAACCCTTTTTTTATTGGTAATATGTGTTTTAGACAAATGTTTTCAAAAGCATATCCAGACCAAATTTTGTAGCTTTGTTTGTTAGATAATTGTTGCCAAGTTCCTTTTCCTTGATTCCTATTTTTCTGAATATACTTCATATAGAAAAGACAGTATTCATCTGTGAGTCGAAGGATTGCTTCCCGTTCTTTTTTATGAAAGGAATAAAATACAGAAATAAACCCTGATTCGATGAGGTCGTTAAATACTTTTGAAGTGTAGCCTGAATGGTTTAACTTACATTTTTCTAAGAGTTGTTTTTTTGTTAATCCTTTAGGTTGATTGGCTAGCGTTTTGATTACTTCAATGTGTGTTTTTGAATCTTCAAAAAGGGATGAAAATACTTCATTAAATTCATGAGTCAACTCTCCTTGTTGTTCAAAGCATAAACGATCTATGTTTTGAGCGACACTTTCTCCTTTTCGTATTTTTTCTAAGTAATGAGGGATGCCACCAATAGCCATGTAGAGTTGAAGTATGTCATAATTTTCTAGTTGTATTTTCTTTGATGCTAAAAACTTTTCAGTTTCATATAGGGTAAATGCATCTAATTTTATTTTTTGTGTAGTTCGATTGTGTAAACCTCCTTTGTTTTGTAGGATGTTTTTTACCATATAGGATGCGGCAGAACCGCAGATGATTAATACGATATCATTGCGTTTTGTGCAATAAGAGTTCCAAAAATGTTCGAACCACATTAAAAATTTGGAACGAGGAGAAGCAATCCAAGGAAATTCATCGATAAATAGGATTTTCTTTTCTTTACCTTGCGATTTATCGAGGTACTTTTCTAATTGTGTAAAAGCTTCATTCCAATTTGTTGGAGTTCTTTCTTTTTTGAATATGCGTGTAGATTTATCTAATTGTTGTTTAAAGTTTGTTAATTGATCTTTTAGATCACCTTTGTACAGGCCCGTCATTTCAAATGCAAACTTGTTTTTATATACTTCTCTAATTAAAAATGTTTTACCTATCCTTCTTCGGCCGTAAGTGACAATTAATTCTGATTTATCAGATGTTAAACACGATTCAAGTGTTTTTATTTCTTTTTCTCTCCCAATAATCATGATTAAATTTTTTATAGTGCTACTTTAAGCCTGTTTTTTTTATCACTTAAAGTAGTCGTAAAGATAATTCTTTTTAGTTATAACACTACTTTAAGTTTGTTTATTTTGTAGTTAAAGTAGTTGTTTAAGTTTTAAAATTGTTAACCAAGTGGGGAATTTTCACTAGTTAAAAGTTAAACGGGGCTATAAACTTTAAAATTTCGGATGAGGTTTATTTTGCAGCGTAATCAAAAAATGTCTACTTACACCGTTAAATTACATACATGTTTTATTTTTCACTTTATCCTTTCGAACGGTCAACTCTATTTAACCTGAGTTCGATTAAAAAAGAGATAGTTGGTTTGATGCTGAATGTTCAACTTTTATAGCTGGTTTTTTAGGAAAAAAACAATAAGCAATTAGACCAGAAATTAAGTTTGTGATAAAGTTTTCAAATGACCTATGGCGAGAATGTTCTACTTGGCAAATATTTTTTAATTCATCATTTATTGTTTCAATTATAGACCTTTTTCTAAGAAGAATTTTATCTGCTAAAGTCATCAAGGAATTAGTCATATTCTTTTTGATAGTAGTGAACAAATGAATATCATTAGCAAACAAAATTTGGTTTAATTTAGCAGAAATATATCCTTTATCACCATACAATTTTCCACTTATTTTTTCCGTGAATTTAGGATTTTTCAGAGGTTCACGATCGTCTGTATTAGCTTGAGTTATTTGGAAATTTAACAAATCACCTTTCTCATTAACAATAAGATGTAGTTTAAATCCAAAAAAATAACCCATTGTTGATTTACCAAGAGTAGCGGTATCTTTAAAAACTTTATTTCGTTTGATTCTTTTATTTTTACACACCCGAACTGGAGTTGAATCTACATATGTGATACCTGTACATTCTCCCAAACAACATAGCTTTAAAAACATGCTTAATGGTAGAGCAGATTGTTGCATTAACTCTACAAAACGATTATAAGAAACAGTTTGAGGGAAAAGATCTTTTAGGTATTTTTGGACAAAATTCAAGTAGAAATTTTTCATTGTTTTTTGATTCATTCCATGAAAAATTATCATGATACAAATCACTTCACTAGTGGACATTTTCGGCTTTTTTTTAGGTGCGTTTCCAATGGTATAATTGGACATAGTTTTTTCAAATTCTTTGCAAAATTCGTCAGCTAAAACAAAAATTTCGGTAATTTTATCTTGAGTGAAATACATGAAAATTAGTTTAAATCATTAATAAACAACAATTTAAAGATACTAATTGTATTTCACTCTTCCTAACCAAATAAAGCTAATTTATTGACAATTAAATTGTTAATAATCGAACTCAGGTTA
>CALPOI020000266.1 GCA_943325145.2 Candidatus Planktophila lacus
ACCAACTTTAAGGTATCCGTCTTAGAAGATGGAGATTCCATCGAAATGGCGGAATTCATTAAAAATATCCACTATTCATTTTCAATTGAACACCATACGCAAGAAGATTTAGGTTTTCGAAAAAACAAAATCTTGAATGTTGGGTTGCGCAATGCCACTGAAGATTTGATCGTATTTATTGATGGTGATTGCGTACTTCACCCAAGTTACCTGTCTACTTATGCAAAGTATTATGATTCAAACACAGTACTCTTTGCGAAACGAACTAATTTGGACGAAACAACGAGCAAACAACTGTTGGAAACAACAACCATTGTACCTTCAAAATGGAAAATGCTGCGCAACGGAAGTACTCGAATAGAAGATAGTGTTCGTTTGCCTTTTAAACCCATCTTTACCACTAATAAACCAAGGCTTTTGGGCTGTAATATGGCCATACCATTAACGATTTTAACATCGATAAATGGATTTGACGAAGATTATGAAATGACAGGTTATGGAGAAGATTGCGACATCGAATGGCGCATTCAAAAAGCTGGGTATATCTTTAAAAATTTAAAATACCACAGCATTCAATTTCACCTCTACCACGAACGACCTGAACGTGAAGATCAAACTGCAATCAGTCGAGCAATGTACCATTCAAAAATTGCAGAAGGAAACTATTATTGTAAAAATGGGTTAGAAAAAATTAAATAAAACAAATTATAATTTAATATTCACCCACTAATAACTAAATAAATTCAGCAATTTTGCGGAAGTAATTAACACATGCATTTTTCATTCATTCAACAGCATTCTATGAATAAACATTCTAAACATATTTTTAAAAGTATACTGCTAATTAGCAGCTTATTTATAAGTGCTTTTGTTTTTACTCAGGAATTAGCTCCATCCACAACTCCGATTGAACTAGTTAAAAAAGGAACATTTTATGTGTATTGGGGATGGAATCGTTCGTTGTATACCAATTCAGACATCAGTTTTCAAGGACCAAATTATGATTTTACCTTAGAAAAAGTTGCTGCAGCAGATCGACCTAGTCCACTTTAAACCGAAGTTTACCTCAATCCAGGTAATTTTACGATTCCACAATACAACTTCAGAATTGGATATTTTATCAACGATCGTTATTCCATTTCATTGGGTGCTGACCACATGAAATATGTGATTAAAGGATACCAAAATGTTAAAATAAATGGGACAATCTCCAATTCAGGTACTGACTACGACGGCAATTATTCCAACTCAGATTTGTACTTAACACCTAAATTTTTACTATTTGAGCATACCGATGGATTGAATTATTTCAATGTTGAACTTCGAAGACATCACCAACTCTTTCAAAAAAATAACTTAAGCATTCATGTTTCAGAAGGTGCTAGTGGAGGAATCATAGTTCCACGAACAAACACCACGTTGTTGGGGAATCCTCGCTACGATCAATTCCATCTTGCTGGTTATGGATTAGCTGCTATAGCTGCTATCAATCTGACCTATAAAAGATTCTTTTTACAAACTGAGATTAAAGGTGGATTCATTGATTTACCTTCTATTCGAACTACTATGTTTACCGAGGACAAAGCACAACAAAACTTTTGGTTTTTCCAATCAAACATTGTGCTCGGTGCACTTATTGGTCCATTCAAATGTGCAAAAACTAATTGATAAACCTAACTACAATGTCTAATAATTTTAAACTTACTACTTTACCCAATAAAAGCATCTTTATTTTACTTTTATTCTCAAGCCTCTTTGCATTTTTATTCGTTGCTTGTCGGCCTGAAATCGTTGCAAATGATAAATTAAATGGGGATTGGTTTTTGCAATCAATCAACAATAAACCAATTGCAAAAGGTGATTACGAAACGTTACATTTTGAGAAAAATGCTTCTGGAGGGAATATTGTACTCAGTATGCACTTGGAGGGAAAAGACACGATTTGTGCTGGTAAATACGATGTATTAAAAAATTCCACCCTCACATTTGCTTTTCCAACACACAAATCTACTGGATATTTATATGAAACAGAAGTATTTGAAATCGTGGAACTTTCAGAAACCAACATGTCCTTACGCTCTCAAAAATCTAAAAATCAGTTGGTGTTTTTGAAAAAATAAACTGTTTTAACCATTGTAAATTATTTTCAAACGAACTCGTTAAGCCATTCGTTTAATTCTTTATTTTTGTTCGTGATTTACTCTATACGATAACTATGTCAAAATTTGATACCAAAGAAGATTTATTAGCAACGATGCAATTATTGATGGATCGTTTAACATTAGGAACTCTTACCATGGAGAATATGGAAGAATTAGTAGCTACATCGCGTGAGTTTTACGAACGTACTTTAATTCTTCGCTATAAATCATACGAACAAGAAGTTTTTGGAGCAGGTTTATCTTCAGATACTATCTCAAAAGAATACCAAGCTCCTACACCAAAAATTGAAGTAAGCTCAACTCCCTCAGTAGACGTTGATAGCCAACAAGAAAAAGCCAATCCTTTTGATTTATCTTTTTCTTTATTTGACCAATTGGAACAAGAAGAAGCATTATTACAAGAAATAGAAGCAGAAAACGAAGCAATTATCGCTTCCAACGAAACATCTCACGAAACTCACTCAATTGTTGAATCTCATTCCTCAGAAACATTCGTTACAGAAACGAGCTCTGTGATTATTGAAGAGTCCGAAAATGAATCAACTCTTACAGAAGAAATCGTTGAAGAGGTGCTGCAATCACAGATCATCGAGGAAGAAATTATAACACCACCTGTACAAGAAGTTACAACAAAGACGACAGCCTCTACCCAAAAAGATGCGTTTGATAAAATGATTGAGCGCGACAATTCTTTAGGGTCACAAATTATGGGGACTCGTTTGGATACATTGAATGGTGCCTTTGGTTTGAATGAAAAATTGCAATTAATCAATGAATTATTTGACGGTTCGAGTGAATTGTTTTACCAATCCGTTCAAATTTTTGATGCTTTGCCTGATTTTGAACAAGCGAAAGTGGTCTTAAAAAATTATTCTACTGAATTTGCATGGGATTTTGAAAATCCATTGGTGATCGAATTTGTTCAGAAGATTGCCCGCAGGTATGTGTAACCGTTTGTTAACCATTTTTCTGTGTTGCGTTCTGTTTTCCGCTTTCAATTTTGGACAGGTCAGTGAAGCTAGAAGAATTGCCAAACAACTTTGTTCGCCCGATTTCTTTGGGAGAGGTTATGTAAAAAAAGGAGATTCCTTGGCTGCACGATTCATCGGTGATGAGTTCAAAAAAATTGGTTTGCAACCGCTCAAAGGAAATTCATATTTTCAATCGTTTCAACATGCTGTTACTACATTTCCTAGAGAAATGGTGGTAATGGTCGACAAAGACACACTTCTTCCAGGAGTTGACTATTTAGTAGATCCCAACTCAGGTTCG
>CALPOI020000267.1 GCA_943325145.2 Candidatus Planktophila lacus
ATTGAATTCTTGCCACATCAAACCTTGCATAAATCCTGCGTAATACATTGGTACAGCATAAAGAAGAATACCCAAGGTAGCAATCCAGAAATGTTGATTGGCCATTTTGGTTGAGTATAATTGAGTTCTGAATAATCTAGGAAATAACCAGTATAACAAACCAAAAGTCATCATTCCGTTCCAGCCAAGTCCTCCAATGTGAACGTGAGCAATTGTCCAATCGGTAAAGTGGGAAATTACGTTGACATTTTTCAATGATAACAATGGTCCTTCAAATGTTGCCATACCATAACATGTAAGAGCAACTACCATGAATTTTAACAATACATCATCACGAACGCGATCCCACGCACCTCTCAAGGTTAACAGTCCATTTAACATACCTCCCCAAGAAGGAGCGATCAACATTACTGAAAATACAACACCCAAACTTTGAGCCCAATCCGGTAATGCAGAATACAATAAATGGTGTGGACCTGCCCATATATAAATGAAGATTAACGCCCAAAAGTGAATAATTGAAAGTCGGTAAGAATAAACAGGGCGATTTGCAGCTTTTGGAACAAAATAATACATCAATCCTAAATAAGGTGTAGTCAAGAAAAATGCCACTGCATTGTGCCCGTACCACCATTGAACCAATGCGTCTTGAACTCCAGCGTACCAAGAATAACTTTTTAGAAACGAGATAGGTAATTCAAATGAATTGAAAATATGAAGGATTGCAACAGTAACAAAAGTTGCGATGTAAAACCAAATTGCGACATATAAATGTTTTACTCGTCTCACTAAGATAGTTGCAAACATATTCCAACCAAACACAACCCAAAGAATGGCGATTAAAATATCTATCCACCATTCTAATTCTGCATATTCTTTTCCTGAAGTAATTCCGAAAGGTAAAGTTGCAACTGCACAAAGAATAATAAATTGCCAACCCCAAAAGTTGATTGTGCTGAGTTTATCACTCCACATTCTAGCTTTTAGAAGTCTTTGCAGCGAGTAATATACCCCCATAAATATTCCGTTTCCAACAAACGCAAAAATCACAGCGTTTGTGTGTAATGGCCGGATGCGTCCAAAGGATAAAAAACTAAATCCTAAGTAATCGTTAAAGAATTCAGGAAAAGCAAGTTGTAATGCAGCGATTAAGCCAACCACCATACCCGTTATACCCCAAATAATGGTGGCATAAGCAAAATTCTTTACGATTTTGTTGTCGTAACTAAATTTTTGTACTTCCATTTTGTGTTTTGTTTTGATTATTACTTATTAATTCATCCTCAAAGAGAATGCGAACTGAAGGTGTGTAATCGTCTTCATATTGCCCAGTTTTAATGGCCCATAAAAAGGACCCAAGAAAAAAAAGTGCTACGACTAGACTTACTATTAACATGATGTATATAATTCCCATATTGCAAAGTAAGAGAGAAGTCAAAAAGTATTTTATGACTGCAATTAGTGTAAAAACTGATATTAGTCACTTTTTTTAAATTGAAAAAAACACTATTAATTGAAGCTTTTTAATGCGTTTAAAGGCAATTAACAATCCGATTTTAAGAACTTTTTCAGTTTGTATTTTAGTCAATCTATCATTGTTGTAGATTTGAAATGAAATCTATATTGTTTCGTGTTATTTAAATTTTTATTCAAGTGATTATATGATATCATTTGATTTACATTACTTTCAATTAAGTTATTTCAACTTATTTCTAGAAAATTTAGTTCAATACATTAATTATTAAATTAATAATATATTTAATTGAATTTCATTTTTTATTAATTTGTTCATTATCAGTATATTTTATTTTCAGTGATCTTTTATTTCAATTCTAGGATTCTCAATAATTATTAAATAATAAAAGGTAAGACCGTTTCAAAAGTTATTAATCGAGGCGGAATAAAAATTTGTTATCCGTTCTGATAACTATCGAGATTTATGTTGATAATGAGGATGTTAATTTTTGAATCGAAAATTACTTGAGGGTTTTGTAACGGTCTTAAGTTGAATGTTGTTTTGTTGCGAACGGTTAGATAGTAAAGTTATTTCTATTTAAATTCTTCATTATAATAGACTGATGAATTCAAGTGATAGTGTAGTTTTGTTTAATCTTATCGATTATTTGTTGAACAATTCTTTGTTTAGAATGTTATTGAGTATATTACACTGAAAATAACACATTCGTTGTTTTTTAAAGTAAACACTAATTTTGAAATTATGGAAAAAGTTATTATGGATGTTGTTGCAGATACAAACGAAGTTTTGTTAACGAATTTTTCTAATGATGAAATTGGAGATGAACACATCATGACTGGTATCGAAACACCGATGGTGGCCGATGCATTTTTATTGAGTGACCATGATAAGAAAAAAGCGATCGAATTCCATTTTGGAAAAATAATGGAAACTTTGGGCTTAGATTTATCGGACGATAGTTTGAAAGGTACTCCGGAGCGTGTTGCAAAAATGTATGTTGAAGAGATTTTTAGTGGATTGAATCCAAAAAATAAGCCGAAGGTTGCTCTTTTTGACAATAAGTACAAATACAACGATATGTTGGTGGAGAAAAACATTAGTTTTTACAGTAATTGCGAGCACCATTTTGTACCTATTTTTGGTAAGGCGCACATTGCTTATATTAGCAGTGGTAAGGTGATTGGATTATCAAAATTAAATCGAATTGTTCAGTACTTCTCAAAACGTCCTCAGGTTCAAGAGCGTTTAACCATTCAAATTGCCCATGAACTACAAAAAGTATTAGGAACAGAGGATATAGCAGTATATATTGACGCAAAACATTTGTGCGTTTCTTCTAGAGGAATCAAAGACGATACCTCTTCTACAGTGACAGTTTTTTACAATGGAGCTTTTAAGAAAGATTCCGTTAAAAATGAATTTTTAAAGTATATCGGTTAACTTATAAATAGAGTAAGATCGTTGCAAAAGTTATTATCGTGGCAGATTAAAAAAATCACATTGCCATTTTCTTATGTAAATGAGAATGTCAAATTTCTTATTTAACAATCCTTAATGTGTTTGGTAACGGTCTTAGAATGTGTGTGGTCAAATATTACACGACCAAATTCTATTTTTAATAACTTATAGTTTCGATAGTTATTCTACTTTGAGCCAAAATGGCTTAATTTATATTTCTAGGTATTTATTACTTTTTTGAATTTCCCTTAATCAATACCAAAAATGTACTCAATCCTACAACTGTTATTGAACTAATTGGCATTAATATTGCTGCAACTAGAGGCGTCATTGTTCCCGATACTGCAAAAGATAATCCGATGAGGTTGTAGGATATTGAAAAACTCAAGCAAGTTTTCAGCACTGTTTTTGCATAGTTAGAAATACTTAAAAATTTCGGTAAAGACTTTAGGGTAGAGGCTTCCAAAATTGCATCTGATGATG
>CALPOI020000268.1 GCA_943325145.2 Candidatus Planktophila lacus
ACTAAGGCAGGGATGATTAAAAATCCACCGCCAGCACCAACCAATCCTGTAAGCACACCAACAATAGCACCTTCCAATAATATCATTGGATAATTAAATTGCTGTTTTTCTGACTTAATTTCAATAGCTTTTTTTTGTTTTTTAATCATACTGTACGATGCAGCAATCATAAGTGCTGCAAACAGAATCATTAATAGAATACTTTTAGTTACTAAAAGATGTCCGATTGTACCAATGTTTGATGGTATTGCAGGAACGATGAATGCGCGTGTTAAGAATACTGCAACGATGGATGGTATACCAAAAACTATTGCAGTTTTTACATTTACCAATTGTTTTTTAAAATAACTGTAAGAGCCAATCGCACTTGTTAATCCTACGATAAAGAGAGAGTAAGTAGTTGCGAGAACAGCATCTATTTTAAAAAGATAAACCAATACAGGGACAGTTAAGATACTTCCACCACCTCCAATCAAACCGAGAGAAATTCCAATAATTATTGCTGCGATGTATCCAAGTAGTTCCATAATTCTCTGCAAAGTTCAGATAAACAATCCATTTATTACGTAACCTTTGTTACAATTGTGAAAATTTTGTGTTTTACTCTGTTTTTTGCAATAAAAAAAGGAGATGAATTCATCTCCTTAAAATATTTTAGTTAAATATGATTCAGTAGTTATTTAATAACTACTGGAAATTCTACTTCTACATCCGTATCTCCAACTTCTGATTTACCGTCTTTTACACCAGGTTGATGCATTAATTTAACTTTAACTTTTCCAGAACCAACAGCAGTGTTTGTTCTCCAATTTGAAAGTAGTCCTAGGTTTCTATTTTTACTATCCTTATCTGTAATTGTGATATTTAACAGATTAACAGGATTACTCGAATAAAAGAATAAATGATCATCCGCCTCCTCTAATACTTCATTAGAAATAGTATCGTATGGGGTTTTACTTTTATCCAATAGAGTTAATTCAACACTATAATCAGTATTTTTCAATAGATTAATTTGATCAAGTTTAATTGGAGCATTACCACCATCTCCATCAGGATCATCAAACGTAACGACGAAAGTTGTGTCATTATTGACTACACCCTTTCCAGAGAATTTCAATTCAAGGGTGGTAATTAATTCTCCATCGTTATGTTCATGATCATCGGTTGGTTTTACGGCATCTTTTTTACAGCCTACAACTACTAAACTTAAGGCACCTAATGCCAACATAATTGATTTAAAACTTACTTTTCTCATTTTTACGGTATTTATATTAATTAAACATTTGTTCTACTTGTAACTCACAAGTTGCTACTGGTATTGGCCAATTATCTTCGGTGTCAAAAGCGCCACATTTCATACGAACGATTTCTTCTGGCGTACAAAGACAATCTTCCAAGTGTTGATGTATTACTGATTCATCCATTTCTTGTCCAATAAATACAATTTCATTGTGACGATCACCAAATTCTTTTGTCCATCGTGATTCAATGAAATCTTTATTATCTACAAACGAAGCATAACGAATTCGTTCTTCAAATGGCATACTAGACCACCAAACTCCTGCGCTTTCAGCGCGGAGTGAACCACCAGCTTGCCCCCAATTGATTGCTTGTTGTGGTCGGCTAGCAATCCAAAACAAACCTTTACTACGAATGATATTTACTGGAAATTCATTATTCACATAATTCCAAAAACGGTTGGGATGAAAAGGACGATCGTCTCTAAATACAAATGAATTTATTCCATATGTTTCTGTTTCTGGAACATGAACTCCTTCTAATTCTTTGATCCAACCAGCACTCGCTTCTGCTTCTTCGTAGTTAAAAAGTCCAGTATGAATAATTTCGTTAAACGGTACTTTCCCAAATGTAGCTTCTATTATTTTTGCTCCAGGATTTAATTTTGTGAGCATTCCTTTTAATAATTGAAGGTCATCTGTTGAAATTAAATCTACTTTATTAATTACAATAACATTCGCAAATTCTATCTGTTCAGTAAGTAGATTTACGATTGTTCTAAAATCATCTTCTGTTTCTGTTAATTCTCGGTCCTGTAACGTATTTGAGCTACCGAAGTCATTAAAAAAATTAAAGCCATCCACCACAGTGACCATACAGTCAATGAAGCTAAATTTACTTAAATCAATATTTTCTTCTTCATTCACAAAGGTAAATGTCTGAGCAACTGGAATTGGCTCACTGATTCCTGTACTTTCAATGATCAAATAATCAAAACGGTCCTCTTTTGCTAAACGTTCAACTTCCAACATTAAATCTTCACGTAAGGTACAGCAAATACAACCATTGCTCATTTCAACTAACTTCTCTTCCGTTCGAGAAATGGTCCCTTCTTGTGTAACTAATCGAGCGTCAACATTGATTTCACTCATATCATTCACAATTACAGCCACTTTCAAACCTTCTTTATTATGGAGAATATGATTCAACAACGAAGTTTTGCCTGCTCCTAAAAATCCACTTAAAACGGTAACGGGTAATTTTTTCATACTAAATGCAATATTGTTGCAAATATATTAAAAACTTTTTATTAGTGCACTAAAGTTGCAATTAAAATCTGTATTTCAGTCTGATTGAAATATTTCTTCCAATTGCATCGGTAAAATACCGAAAGCGATCCATGTAATCACGGTAACGAGTTTTGAGTAGATTACTCACTGTTACTCCAATTTCAGCATGATTTTTTCCATGTCTAAAATGAACTGCTGTTGTCATATTTGTTAACCAGTAATCGCCAGGTGGATCTACAAAATCGCTTCCTTCTGGAACACGCGTTTGTTTTGCAACATATTGTATAGAAGGTCCAATATAAATATGTTTCAAACGTTGGTTTCTATCCCAATGAAATCCAAACTCTGTTTCTACACGATCAGCAGGCATTAAGATGAGCCAGTTATTTGCAGTTTGATTCCATGCCCTTAAAACAGACCCTTTAATTTTCCATTCCAACCAATGAGCAAAATGATAGGACGTATAAATGTCTACACCTCGTAAAATTGCGTCAGTTTGTGTATAGTTGAACCCAGGAAAAGCCCCGCGGATGGTAAGAACTGGTTTTGCTGTAGGTTGTCGGTAAATAAATCCTTGAATATAATTGAAGTATGGACTAATTTCTATGTGTAGATCTTCGTTTGGAGTATAAAAACCAGTTAAAGTAATTGAATTTGCTTGTTCAACTTTCAACGTTGGATTACCATATTCTACCGCAGCTGCACCGTGATGTAATCCATTGCTATACAATTCGTTCACAGATGGTGCTCTCCAAGCTGTTCCGATATTTAACATTAATCTCCAGGTGGTATCTTGGGTATAATTAATACCGATACTCGCTGAAGTTTGGTCAAAAAAATGTTTGGTTGAACTCTGTATGGATTTAGTAGTTTGATAAACAGTTAAT
>CALPOI020000269.1 GCA_943325145.2 Candidatus Planktophila lacus
CAATGTATTGGCCGCTACTTTAGCGACTTATACTTACGGTTTTACAATTGAAGATATTCGATTAAACCTTCAAACATTTATTCCTTCGGCAGCACAAACTCCTGGTAGGATGAATGTATTTGAATTCAAAGACTTTAAAGTGTTAATAGATTTCGCGCACAATCCTGATGGATATAGAGGAATTAAAGAATTCTTAGAATTGTCAGATTCTGCTTATAAAATTGGAATAATTACAGGAACTGGAGATAGGAGAGATGACGATATTCGTGAGATGGGACGTTTAGCCACTCAAATGTTTGATCACATTATAATTCGTCAGGATAAGTATCTAAGAGGAAGAGAGGCGGACGACATAGTGAATTTAATTGTGGAAGGAATCGTTGAACTAAATAAAGAGCAATCTTATGAGTACATTCCTAAGGAAGTTGAGGCGTTGAAGCATGCATTTTCTTTGGCTAAACCAGGAAGTTATATTGTTGCTGTAAGTGATGTAATTGATAACGCAATTGATATTGTTCAATCGTATAAAGAACAAGAAGATAAAAATTAAATAATTGAATAAATTAAAAAAGCTCATTTGTATTTATTTACAAGTGAGCTTTTTTGGTTTAAATAATTTCAAATGTGACTTAATTAGACCGTTGCAAAAGTTATTAATCGAGGCGGATTAAAAATTTAACACCGCAGTTTACTAATGTTAATGAAGAAATTAAATTTCAACGATGAGTAAGGGGTTTTGCAACGGTCTTTTAATATTCAATGTCTAAATTAAATGTTTTTTGAAAAGTATGTAAATTTGGATTTTTTCGTGCGAGTGCGTTAAATTTATCTTTACCTGTTTGATGTTTCAATGATTCTTCTTGATTTTCAGAAATGGAAAAATTAATGGAAATTTTCCAGTTATTTAATGATTCCCGTAAGAAATCAATCAAATCACTTAAGTGAGTTTGAATGTAATCTATTTGAACTTGGTTGTCTACTTCGTGTATTAACTGAAAATTCGCTCCAATTTTCGGATCTCTTTTTATCATTGCTAAATACATTGTATCGTTACCAGCACTTTTCATAGTGAATGCAAATTTTTTCCAAGAAATCTTTAATTCATCGGAAGAAAATGGTGTTTGCGGTCTATTCTCTATAGGCTCATTTCTAGATGGGTCATCTACCTTTGGAGCTGTTAACTCTTTTATAGAAATCAATGTACTTTGTAATTGACCTGTCGGAGTTTGAAGTTTTTTTACTTCTTTTTTAAATGAGTAGGAAGGTTGTTCAATTTCAGTTTTAACTTTTTGGCTAGAAGCTACATTAGTAGCTGTTTTTTCTTGCTGTCCTAAAAAAGGAATCAACTCAACAAAATCAGTTAAATCTTTTTTTTTTCTAGTTCATTTTTAATTGAACATAATTGCATTATAGCCAATTCGACCGTGAGTCGTTGATTTTTAGATGATTTATACTCTATGTCTGATTTGCTTAATACACCTAATGATCGAATGATAAATGGAACATCTAATAATTTTGCTTGTTCTATGAATTTGTTTTCAACACTTTCTCCAACCTCCAATAACTTAGCGGTACGAACATCTTTACAAACTAATAGGTTTCTAAAATGATCAGCCAATCCAACTAAAAAGTTATGCCCATCAAAACCTTTTTCCAAAATATCATTGAAAAGTAACAAACAAAAAGGAATGTCTTCTTTATGTGCATGTTCAACAATTCTAAAGTAATAATCGTAATCAAGGATGTTAAGATTATCAATAACAGCATTGTATGTTAAATTATTTCCAGCGAAACTTATGATTTGATCAAAAATTGACAATGCATCTCTTAATGCACCTTCTGCTTTTTGTGCAATTAAATGCAATGCTTCAGAATCAGCACTAATTCCTTCTTTTACTGCTATGTAAGATAGATGATCTGCTATATCTTTTATTTTGATTCTTTTAAAATCAAATATTTGACATCTTGATAAAATCGTTGGTATAATCTTATGCTTTTCTGTTGTTGCCAAAATAAAAATGGCATGCGCAGGTGGTTCTTCTAAGGTCTTAAGAAATGCATTAAATGCAGAATTTGAAAGCATGTGTACCTCGTCAATGATATAGACTTTGTGGGTACCAATTTGCGGTGAAATTCTCACTTGGTTCACTAACTCACGAATATCATCAACAGAGTTATTGGACGCTGCATCTAATTCATAAACATTTAAAGAAGCACCAGAGTTGAACGAAACACAAGATTCGCATTGGTCACACGCTTCAATACTTTCCGATCTATTAAAGCAATTGATTGTTTTTGCTAAAATACGTGCTGTAGTTGTTTTTCCTACACCTCTCGAACCACAAAATAAAAAAGCTTGTGCGAGGTGGTGATTTTTAATAGCGTTTTTTAATGTAGATGTAATCGCATGTTGTCCGACAACAGTATCAAATGTCTGTGGACGATATTTTCTTGCGGAAACTACAAAATCGCTCATTATTTATTTATTTGATTCAAATTTAATAAACTTTTATTAAAGTATACAACAATTATTGAATTGATGCATCTATTCTTTTGATTCTACTTTTAAAAACTAAATATTTTACAGGGAAATAAGAAGTTATAAAAGATAAGATGGCTACTAAGATAAAAATTAAGAATCCATCGATGAAAGTAAAATTGATCGGAAATGCTTGGTCAATTGTATTTGGGAGAACGATCAACTTAAAGAAATACTGAATGAAACATACTGTTAAGCCAATAATAAATCCAATTATAATTCCTTTAAAAGCAATTAATAATCCTTCGTAATAAAATATTCGAAAGATGAATTTCTCATTTGCCCCCATTGCTTGTAAGGTTAAAACATTCTTCTTTTTTTCAATGTAAATCATCGTTAATGAAGCGACTAAATTAACTGCTGCAAGTAAAAAAACAAATATTAAAATTGCAATTAATATGAGTTTTTCTGATTTACTTGTTTTGTAAATAATTTCGTTTTTTTCGAGATGCGTTTTTACAATATATTTGTTTCCAAGTAATTGTTGAATTTCATCCCTGGTATCTTCCAATTGACTTTTTGAATTCAGATTGATATAAAGAGCCGTAACTTCATTTTCATATCCTAATAATTCTTTTGCAAAATCGATAGGTACAAGTAATAAATTTTGATTTATTTCATTGTTGTAGTTTAAACGGCCTGCTAAATGAATTGTTTGTGTTGTAAAAGGATTTGAGGTTGGAGAAATTTTAGCATTTCTTTTTGGAGCATAGCATAAAATACTTTCATAACCAGTTCTGCTAGGGATGTAACCTTCTAATTTATCGAGTAGTTGCGCTCCAATTAACCCAAGTGAGAGGTTGTTTTCTTTAAATGATGCAACTCCATCTACCAAATGGTTTTCGGCGTTTGACATTTTTAAAAATTGATTTTCTA
>CALPOI020000270.1 GCA_943325145.2 Candidatus Planktophila lacus
AATCTATTATTGTTATCAAATGGAAAAGAACTCATCAGAACATCTGAAATTTCAGGCTACAAACACCTTTATCGCCTCGATTTTAACGGGAATCAAACAGCCATTACATCAGGAAATTGGGAAGTCATTGAAATACTGGGAATGAATGAACAGAAAAAGATGATTTACTATTCTGCAGCAGAAAAAGGACCGATCCATAAAGGGATTTATCAAATCAGTTTCGAAGGAAAAAATAAAAAATCTTTAAGCAATGAAACCGGACAAAACGATGCTGAATTTGCTAATGGAATGAATTATTTTGTACTTACCTCATCCACTGCATCTACTCCACCAGTAACAACGCTTCACGAAGTAAGCGGTAAACAAATCGCAGACTTAGAAAAAAATGAAGCACTAAAATCAAAACTTAGTAATTACATTCTTTCAAAGAAAGAATTTATCAACTTCAATGGAACTGGAGGAAGTCTTTACGGTTGGATAATCAAGCCACAAGGTTTTGACCCAACAAAAAAATACCCCGTTTATATCAATATCTACGGAGGACCTGGACATAACACCGTCGAAGATGGTTGGGGTGGAAACGACTTTATGTACCACCAATTATTAGCTCAATCAGGTTATATAGTAGCAAGCGTAGACCCTAGAGGAACACTATATAGAGGAGTCGAACATAAAAAAGCTACTTACTTACAAATGGGCAAATATGAACTTGAAGACTTTATTTCAACTGTTCAAGAATTGAAAAAATTACCCTATGTTGACGGAACCCGAATTGGGATTCAAGGTTGGAGTTACGGTGGATTTATGACTTCTTTAGCAATGACCAAAGGAGCAGATCACTTTAAAATGGGAATCGCAGTAGCACCTGTAACCAATTGGAAATATTATGACAATATCTATACTGAGCGATTTATGCGCACCCCACAAGAAAACAAAGAGGGATATGAGAACAACTCTCCTATCAACCATGCAAAAAACCTTAAAGGCAACTATTTATTGATCCACGGAACTACGGATGACAACGTACATTATCAAAATACTTTGGAACTCATCAACGCATTGGTGCAGTCAAATGTGCAATTCGACCAATTTTGTTATCCTAACAGAAATCACTCAATTTACGGAGGGAATACCCGAAATCATCTTTTTCAAATGATGTATCAATACACATTGAAAAATTTATAACAAACCGAATTTTCAATAAAAACAAAGCAAAAAGACAGTAAACAAACTACTGTCTTTTTTTTTTGAAAAAAAACAAAAAAATACATCCTTTAATAGCTTTTTGTTTATTAATTTAGGTGCGTTATTAAAAGAATGACTCTCATGGGCGAAACAGCTAAACTAGTATTAGAAGGGAAAGAGTTTGAATTCCCAGTTATTGAAGGAACGGAAAACGAAAAAGCAATTGACATTAGTACTCTTAGAGATACTACTGGTTATGTGACTTTAGATACCGGATATAAAAACACAGGAGCTACCAAAAGTGCGATCACTTTTCTTGATGGTGAAAAAGGTATTTTAAAATACCGTGGTTACTCAATTGAAGAACTCGCTGAAAAAGCTAGCTTTATTGAAGTTGCGTATTTATTAATCTACGGAAATCTTCCTACAAAAGCTCAATTAGACGCGTTTACAAATAGTATCACCAAACACACATTGGTGCACGAGGACATGAAACAGTTTTTTGAAGCGTATCCTGCAAAAGCTCATCCAATGGGTGTCCTTTCTTCTATGGTATGTTCATTGTCTACATTCTATCCTGAATCGTTAGATCCTAATAGAAGTCCAGAAGCAAAAGACCTTACAGTTCACCGCTTATTGGCAAAATTACCTACCCTAGCTGCGTGGGCTTACAAGAACTCAATGCGTCACCCATTCATGTATCCTAAAAATGAATTCGACTATTGTAAGAATTTCTTGTACATGATGTTTGCAATGCCAACTGAAAACTTTACAGTTGATCCAGTTATTGTAGATGCATTGAATAAATTATTGATCTTACATGCTGATCACGAACAAAATTGTTCAACATCTACTGTACGTATCGTTGGTTCTTCTCAAGCAAACTTATACGCATCGATTTCGGCAGGTATTTCAGCTTTATGGGGACCACTTCACGGTGGAGCAAACCAAGAAGTAATTGAAATGTTAGAACAAATTCAAGCTGACGGTGGCGATGTAGACAAATGGGTATTGAAAGCAAAAGATAAAAATGATCCTTTCAGATTGATGGGATTTGGTCACAGAGTTTACAAAAATTTCGATCCACGTGCTAAAATCATCAAAAAAGCATGTGATGATATTTTAGAGAAATTAGGAGTAAACGATCCTTTGTTATCTATCGCAAAACAACTTGAGCAAGTTGCATTAGAAGACGATTATTTCAAATCAAGAAATTTATATCCAAACGTAGACTTCTATTCAGGAATTATCTACAAAGCAATTGGTATTCCAACTGAAATGTTCACTGTTATGTTCGCTATCGGTCGTCTACCAGGATGGATTGCTCAATGGAAAGAAATGACTGAGAACAAAGAACCCATCGGAAGACCTCGTCAAATCTATACAGGGGAAGTAATCAGACATTACCAACCTATTTCTGAAAGATAAAATTGAAACAAAATAAAAAAAGCTGATGTAACCCATCAGCTTTTTTTATGTCTTTATTTTTCTTAAATAACATATTGAACCAATTTGGGACAACTACCAATTGATCAATCCAACCGAAAAACTAGCATTCAAATAAAATCCAGTAAAATCAATTTGATAGTTATTTCTGTATTTAGTAAATGACGCATCGTTTGCATATTGGCTATAAAAAAAACCGCCACCAATTGCAGCATCAACCACAACAGCATCACGAATTACTTTTTGATAGCCTAGTGAATAGCCTAGATAGCCTAGATGTAACTGACGAGAAATGTCCAAATTGTTTTGAGACGGTGTAGAAATTTGCGAACTTAAAAAAAGTTTTCTGTAAAAAAATTCAGGGGCAACATACCAACCATTGAACGTACTGTCTCGATAGCGTCTTAACTGAATATTTACTCCAAACCCTTTAACTTCCACATCGTTTAAATTATACTTTAAATTAGTAGATGGTTCAATATAATTAAACTCTTGCGCCTTTAAATAGGGTTTTGCCAATCCTCTTGTAGAAGCAAATGTCCCCATTCCGGCGATTGAAAAAGAACGGTGTTGACTTATTTTAACTTCTTTCGCCAATTGAATGGTGCCTTGAACGGCCCTGAAAAAGTCCATTCGATACACAGAGGTTTGAGCAACCATCCAACTAGAATAAAAAAACACAGCAAATAGCACTACCCTCTTATACATGGCATCATTTTTAGAAGTAAGCTTCTTTCCTCTTGTTAAATATTGTAATCAAACACTTACTAATGCTGAATA
>CALPOI020000271.1 GCA_943325145.2 Candidatus Planktophila lacus
TCGGAGATTAAAGGTTATAATTATTTACCTCGAAGAAATCTTTGGTACACATTTGTGCTAAAAGGCGGCGGAAATTGTAGAGTAAAAATGAAAAGTTTAAATTCATCAAAACCTAATATTCCTTTTGCTATTTTCAAAAGTGATGTTAATGGACTTTTAGATTTTAATGATGTTGTAAAAAGTAATTTACTCGATTCTACTTTGAACATTAACGGTTTAAGTTATGTGACAAACGGAATTAATGATGTTTCTTTTTACAGAGATGTTTGTAACAATAAAGATGAGCGATATTTTATTTTAGCGGAGAGTGAATTCAATGTAAATTATCTATTGGAGAGCGAAATTTTATGGACAATTCAAGATGATCAAAGAATTGGAGATAAATGTTCTAACCCTATTTTTGGTGAAATAACACAAAAAGGAAATTTATTATTGAGCGCAAGTGTTACTTGTCATACTATTGGTGAAAGTTTTGGTGAAGATGGTACAAATATGAGCTGTTTAATTAAAGATGGATCAAATATAAAAAACTATAAATCAACATGGTATAGATTTGATATTACAGGTGTTAGTGATACTTTTGATATATCACCTATAATATCAAATAAAACTAATTTACCATCAGATTCGATTCGTTATAGACTTTTATATGGCTCCTGTGGAGCCATGAATACAGGTAGTTGTTTCGTTAGTTCAAATACTTTAAATGTTTTTGAATGTTTAATTAAAGGTAGTTATTTTTTACAAGTTATTACTCCAAATAATTATAATGAAAAAAGAACTGAAGGTTTGATTGATATGAACTTGAGTATAAATCCAAGTAAAAGTAAATGTAGCCCAGTAGATCCTTGTTATTCATTAGCTAATTTTAAAACTTCATCCAATTGTTTTTCTGATACAGTTCATTTTTTAAATCTAAGTACAGCAGGAAATGAAATTCAATATAAATGGAAGTTCAAACCCTATAATATTGAGACTACTGTTAAAAATCCAAAAATCGTCTTTCCTATTTCAAATTTACAAGAAGATATTGAGGTTAAGCTTTTCACTTTTAATCCAACATGTAACAGTATTGATTCAATAACCAAAATAATAACAGTATTTAAGAAACCGAAATTAAATTTTGGGATTGATACAATGATTTGTTCTAAAATTAATGTTGATATTTCTTCACATGATGGAACTACATATTTATGGGACGACGGTAGTACTTTGCCTACTAGGTTAATCGATAAATCAGGAGTCTATTTTGCCCAAAGTAATTTAGGTAGTTGTACAGTATACGATACTATAAAGTATGTAGTTCATCCTCTGCCTTCAGCCGTTTTAAGTGGAGATAGTATCGTATGTAAAGGTAGTACAACTAATTTAAATTTTACATTGTCAGGTACTTTTCCAATAACTGTCGAGTTTACTGATGGTATTTCTATTTTTACTAATGAGTTTAAAGATAATTCTCAACCTACTTTTATTCCAGTTATAGCAGATTTTACAAAAACATATCGTTTACTTTCTGTTCGAGATTTAAATTGTGATGGAATTGTATCCGGAAATCTAAAAATAGAAGTTGAAGTTCCTCCAACATTAAAGTTTGGATATGATAAACAATATTGTAATGATATCGTTAGTGAAATACCTGTTAATATAATTAATTCATTTGGTAATTATCAAGGTGGAAAGTATACTAGTCTTAAAACTGGACTCTATGTGGATTCAATTTTTGGACACATTATCCCTTCTAAAAGTCAGCCAGGAAAGTACGTGGTAAGTTATTATTCTAAAAATACTTTGGTTTGTCCTGCTTTATATGTTACAAGTTCTGAATTTGAAATACGTCCGTTACCTGATGCATTGATAGGAAGTATTGATACGTTATCTTGTTTGGTTAAAGATGTAAAGATTGGCAGTGGAATAACAAAAGGTGGTTATACATATAAATGGACGACAAATGTAATTGGCGCAAAGATGTATACTCCGAATGAAGCTACCACGTATGTCAATCGTCCAGGAAAGTATAATTTATACGTTAGGGATAACATAGCAGGATGCGAGAATATGAATGAAGCAAACGTTGTTATCGATACCCTTCGTCCAGTAGCACATGCTGGTTTTGACGATACGATTTTATGTAAGAAATTGACAGTGAATTTGGACGCGAAGTTTTCATCGAGCAATTTGGTGTATCAATGGAGTGGTGGACCAACGGGCTATGTGATACCGAATGCGAGTAAGCAACAGGCATCAACAACGGAGACGGGTATTTACAGTTTACTTGTAACCAATCCACGCACGGGGTGTTTTGCGCGTGATACTGTTGTGATCTTGAAAGATAAGACAATACCAGCTGCCTTTGCGGGGGATACGAACGTTATTACGTTGAATTGTAACCTTACCAAAGCGACGTTGGGATCAGAGAAGACGGTTAGAGAAAATGGCACGCGTTATTTTTACAGTTGGTCAGGTGCCCCAGTGGGTTATATCTTTAAGAATTCGAACAATCGCATCACAGAGATTGATACAACAGGGGAGTACATTTTGTATGTACGCGACAATTACAATGGATGTGAGAACAGAGATACAATTTTGATACAAGAGGACAGTAAGTTACCAAAAATAGCAGTGGCAGAGGATACGATTGTATTGACATGTTTACGCCCAACGGCATCGTTGAATGGAGATGGTTCAGCGGTAGGCGCGCGCTTTACGTACGATTGGACAACGAGTCAAGCAGGTGTTACGATTTTAGATAAGACAAAGATCAAAGCCATTACGGATCAGTTTGGTGATTATGTACTTACAGTGAGAGATACCATCAATGGGTGTGTGTCTAAGCAAGGAGTACATGTGAGTGTAGAGAAACAATTGCCACGCATCCAGTTACCAACGAAGGTGTACACGTTGACGTGTATTTCCCCAACGACGGCCTTGGATGGAAGCTTTTCCTCGACATCACCTGATGCAAGTTATTACAGTTATAAATGGAGTGGTGGACCAATTGGTGTCACTATCCAAAATGCGACAACACATACAGCACGAGTGGATCGTCCGGGACGTTATTACTTTGAGGTGTTGAATACTAAGACGGGATGTACCAATAGGGATTCCTTGGAGGTAGTGATAGCGGCAGATTTCCCGATGGCGGATGCAGGATTGAACGATACGCTTACGTGCGCGACAACGCGTGTGCTGCTAGGAGGCACAAGCACTTCTAAGGGGTCAGATTTTGTGTACGCTTGGGGCTTGTTGCCAGCGAAGGTGTATGGAGGAAGCCTGCCGAACCAATCGACAACGGAGGTGGACCAATCGGGAAGCTATGAGTTGAAGGTAACGAATACGAAAACAGGATGCGTACGCACCGATACGGTGGTTGTATTACTCGACCAGCAGTACCCACGTATTGCAGTAGGCA
>CALPOI020000272.1 GCA_943325145.2 Candidatus Planktophila lacus
TGTTGATTTACCAATAGATGAATTTACTCCTTGGCAAAAAAGCTTAAAACGACTCATTGATGTTTTAATATCATTTAGCGCGCTCGTTTTACTCCTTCCTTTTTTTATACTTATAGCAGTTTTGATTAAACGCAACTCAAAAGGGCCAATTTTTTATTTCCAAGAAAGAATAGGAAAAAATGGTCGTCCTTTTGAAATTATAAAGTTTAGAACAATGATTGTGGATGCTGAAAAAAATGGACCACAACTCTCAAATACAGGGGATCAACGTATTACCTCAATTGGAGTGTTTTTAAGAAAGACACGCATCGATGAATTCCCCCAGTTTTTAAATGTTCTCAAAGGAGAAATGTCATTAGTAGGCCCACGTCCTGAAAGACAATACTACATCAATCTTATTAGTCAACAAGAACCTCATTATTTGCAATTAACCTCAGTAACACCAGGGATAACCTCATGGGGACAAGTAAAATTTGGATATGCGGAAAATGTAGAGGAAATGATTCGTAGAATGAAATATGACCTTGTTTACTTAAAAAACAGGTCACTCACACTCGATTTTAAAATCATGTTTTATACGATTATCATCATTTTAAAAGCAAAAGGAAAATAAAAATCTGGACTATTTCATATTAGACTTTTTAGGAACTGGATCATGTCCACATCCTCCGTATGGATTACACCTTAATATTCTTTTAATCCCCAAGTAGGTACCTTTAAGTATCCCCCACTCTTTCAAAGCTAGTATAAAATAAGTAGAGCATGTCGGAGTAAACCTACACGTAGGTGGAAATAAAGGACTGATTAACTTTTGATAAATTAATACCATTAGAATGAAAGGCCAACTTAGCAATCTTAAAAATCTAATCATCTTAAATTTACGATTTTTCGATTTTACAAAAATGGTGAATTTTAATTGTATTTTGTAAAAAGAATTGAATACTTATTTTAAAGTAAAAACCACATATAACCGTTACAAAACCCCTAACTCATCGTTGAATAAAAATTTAACACCCTCATTTACAACAGTAATCCCGATAATTGTCAGAACCGATATTTAATTATTAACTTGCCTCGATTTATAACTTTTACAACGGTATTCCTATTTGAATTAAGCATCAACAAAAAATATAATCAACTTAAAATCAGTAATCAACACCAATAAAAACTCAAAGTTCATTATTCATTTTCAACATTATTCATTGCAAAAGAAAATTAATTTATTCGTGCAAATCAACTACATTTGTAAAAAAATATTCCATGAGACACTTCTTTTTCTTAACACTACTATCTACAACTTTTTTTACTACTGCCCAAAACGAACTTAAAATGACCTGGGAAAGTGAAATTAAAGAAGTTGAATATCAAAATAAAAAACAATTCGTCATTTCACCAAATGCCTTATATAAAGATAATTGGCACAATTTACCTCAGACACAATTTTGGAAACAAATTGTACAATTACCTCCTGATTCATGTCTAATAAATGTTGCAGCAAATAGACGTGTTTTACACAAAATGGCGATAAAAGAATGGAATAAACTTTCAGAAAATCAAAAAATTGCATTCAAAGATAGTATCCGTTCTGCTTTTCAAATTGAACCAACCTTTAGAATAAATGTAACTGAAGGTAAAAATCACTTTTACAAAATATCAGAAGTGTCACCTAGCATTTCAAATGGAATTCAAGAATTTAAAAAAAACAAAGTAGATCCATGGTATGCTCAAGCCATCCTTTTAATTGAAAGTCCTGCTGTCCTTCAAAAATCAGTCGCTGGGGCTTATGGGGCATTTCAATTGATGCCAACGGTTGCAAGAAAATTTGGTTTAACAGTAAATGCCTCCGTTGACGAAAGAGAAAGTTTTGAACGTTCTGCATACGCTGCCTCTAAATTAATACAAACAGTATGTATACCCGAAACAAAGAATATCCTGAATGAATATGGATTAAAATATTCAGAAACAGATGTATGGTTTCGTTTAATTGTAATGCATATCTACCATGCAGGAAGCGGAAATGTTAGAAGTGTATTTAATAAAATTCAACCAACTGAAGGTGGCCAAGAATTAATTCAAAAAATTTGGACGACTACAGCTGGCTCTTTTGGAAATGCTTCTCAAAACTATTCACAAGTTGCTTTAGCCACTCAAATAGTATTGGATGAAATCATACAACCAGATGTTCGAAAAAAACTAAATCCTTTTTCTGAAAATTAGTTTGGTTTAAATGTTTCTTTATGAATAAATTTCAGTAGAAGTAAATTACCTTAACAAATACATTTTACCAAATTCCTTTGTGAAATTAGCATCTACACCTGTCGCTCGATGGGATGTTTTTTGACCATTGATTTTACTCATTACTCTGTACAAATACACTCCATTTGCTAAGGGATCACCAAACTCGTCTTTTCCATCCCAAGCATAGGCTGTCATTTTATTTTTTCCGATTTCAAGTGGACCTAATTCTTCCGAGGTAATCTCTTTAACTACTTTTCCCGAAATAGTTAAAATTTGAATTACAAGATTCTCCGGAACAGTCGAACCAGTTAGGGTATATACAAACCTTGTACTCGTTGAAAAAGGATTCGGGTAATTTGTTAAATAAGACATTGAAGAAGCTGTAACAATTTCAAATGAAACTTTATAATCATTGTCACCAGAACGATTCCCTGTTTTATCAGCTGCCTGAACTATAAGTGAATACGTTCCATCTTGAGAAAATACTGCTGGATAATTAATTTTCATTCGTTTACTTTGTGATGTTGCCGGAATCCATTCCATCACCTTCTCCCCTTTTGATGTAAAATATGGAACACGTTGTTGTTTTCCAGAAGGAAGTGTTACAAATACAGAAACATTAGAAGTGTCCTTCAAATCATTCATAATCAAAAAATTATTCTCATCTTTTAAACTAATCAAAATGGTAGGATTAGGACGAATTAAATCGCCATTTAATAAATGTTTCCCATCAAAAGTCACATCTAAAAGCGGATTGACATTGTCTTGTCTTACAAAAAATTGCTTCTGATAAAAATTATTAAAGTGGAACTGTTCAGGTTGATCGTAATTTATTTTATCTAATGCAGGATTAATTTCCATCCAAAAAGTATTGTTTCCGACCAAACCATCTGAACTGAATGTAATTGTATCTCTAAGAGAAGCGCCTACTCGTAACGAATCCATTTTGTACAATCGAATCAAATGTTCTTTCTGATTTTTATCTGTTACCCAATATTTAACCAAAATTGAATCCATTGGTACGTCACTCACATTTTGTACATCTATCGCAAAACGAACCTGTTCTCCCTCATCAAGCGAATCCCTTTTAGGCAACCAGGTTATTCCCTTTTTATAAGAGATAGAAGCATCAGGTAATGGTTGGAAA
>CALPOI020000273.1 GCA_943325145.2 Candidatus Planktophila lacus
AACAATGATGAAATTAAAAAATATTACAATCTATTTAGCCATTTTATGTTTCAATGGTTTATTCGCTCAAGATAAACCTATTCTATTTAATTTAAAATCAGAATATGGTGTCGTTAAAGACGAAGAAGGGCACGAATACATGACCATTCAAATTGGTAGTCAGACATGGATGGCGGAAAATCTAAGAGCTACAAAATATCGAAATGGTGACGATATTGCATTGTCTTCTAGAGAATTGAAAGATATTTCTAAAGACGAGGCACCGAAATACCAGTGGAGTTATGGTGGTGATGAAAAAAATATTGAGAGTTATGGTAGGTTATACACGTGGTTCATTGTAGATGATGCTCGAGGTATATGTCCAACCGGATGGCATGTTCCAACTGATTCCGAATGGAGTGAGTTAATTAATGTAGTTGATGGTGATTCGAAAGCCGCAATTAAGTTACGTGAATCAGGAACTCAACATTGGATGAAATCAAAAGTTGAAACCACAAATGAAAGTGGGTTTACTGCATTACCAGGAGGTTTTAGAGATGCCAAAGGATCTTTTTTCGTTATGGGATTTAATGGCTATTGGTGGTCAACCAAAGGTTTTGTGAAAATGGAGTTTAATAAATCCACGTTTTCTTTAAGTGCTTTAGTTGGTGCTCAAGAGAAGATTAAGAAAAATGGGTTGTCAATACGTTGTTTGAAGGATTAGAAGCTCAAATTGTTGAATCATTGAATAAATAGGTTGTTTGATTTTATATAATTTCTTAATTTTAAATCAACTAATTATTTTTTCTTAAGTTAATTACTTAAAATTTTATTAAATTGAAAATAAACTAATTTTTTAACACTATGAAAGTTTTACTAACGAGAAAGGTTATCTTATTTTATTTAATGAATTTAAATTTAGTTTTTTTTGCCCAAGTTCCTCAAAAAATTAATTATCAGGTAATTGTTAGGGATAGTAAAGGTCAGTTATTAATTGAAGAAAAAATAGGCGTTAAGATATCTGTTTTACAAGTTGATACACAATTAGTTTATTGTGAAACTCATGTTTCCAAAACTAATAAGAATGGGTTACTTTCACTTGAGATTGGTGTTGGTAAGAATGTCTTTGGTTTTTTTCAGGATATCAATTGGGCTATTTCACCTTCATATCTTAAAATAGAATATGATCCTTCAGGTGGATCTAATTATTTAATGACTCAAATCAATGAGTTTTTAAGTGTTCCATATGCTTTACTTTCTGCTAGTTCAGGTAATAATACTCCTGGGCCACAAGGTGTAAAAGGTGAAAAAGGAGATGTGGGGCCAATTGGTCCACAAGGTGCAGATGGCCCGCCTCTAAATATTCAAGTTTCAAATCTTGGTGACACTCTTAAATTTTCAAATGGAAATTATGTTATTATCCCCGGTATTAGTAGAATTAACAAACAAGTAAAAGATATTGATGGAAATGTTTACAAAGCTTATTCAATAGGAAAACAGATCTGGATGGCAGAAAATTTAAGAGTTACCAAACTAAATGATGGTTCAATTATACCAAATATTACGTCACCAAATGAATGGGTTAATACTAAATCTAAAGCTTATTGTTTTTTCAATAATAATAATCAAAATATTAGTAATTATGGTTTGTTATACAATTATTATGCGATATCTTCTAAGTTGTGTCCTACAGGTTGGCATGTGCCATCTGATTCAGATTGGAATGTGTTAATAGATTATTTAGGTGGAGAATTGAATGCAGGTACTAAATTGAAAGAGAGTGGTACGACATTTTGGAAATCCCCAAATTTAGGAGTGACAAATAGCTCGTTATTTTCAGGTGTTGGTGGTGGTAGACGATCAGAAGTTGATGGTAGTGATGGTTTTTTGAATGAAATAGGTTTTTGGTGGACATCGACAAAAAATAGCTCAAATAAAATTTGGGTAAGAACACTTAAAAGTTCTGATACGAAAGTCGAAAAAATTCAGTCTGAAAATACTGGAGGATACTCTGTTAGATGTTTAAAAGATTAATCTTAGTAGATATGCGTCTTTTTTTTTATTTGATATTTTTTTCTTTTTTGGTTTTAAGGTGCTCCTTTATTTTTACTCAAAGTTCAAAACATTTGAGCTATCAAGCATTGGTTCGTAATTCTTCAGGCGAGATTCTGGTAAATAAGGAACTTCATGTGAAATTATCATTACTTCAAGATTCAGCAAATGGAAAATTAGTTTACAGTGAAATACATCAATTATCAACAGATTGGAAAGGTAATTTAATTTTAAAGATTGGCAATGGAACTGTTTTGAATGGTGTTTACACTAATATTAATTGGGCAAATGCACCATTTTTTATTAAAACAGAAATAGATTTTGAGGGAAAACAAAATTTTATTTTTTTTGGGTTAAGTCAACTTTTAAGTGTGCCCTATGCATTTTATGCATTTAAAACTTTAAATTCTTCACCTGGTCCAAGAGGTTTAAAAGGGAATAAAGGTGATGTTGGAAATCAAGGGTCTGTTGGTAAAACTGGAAATATAAATAATCAAAAGTTAGTATTATCAAATAATCAAGATTCATTAATTGTTGATTCGTTAAATTCAATTATACTACCTGAGTTAATAACCTATTCAATTGGTTCAATTGGAGATAGAAGTGCACAATCAGGAGGAGCGATCATTAATTCTGGTATACCACTTAATTCAAAAAAAGGAATTTGTTGGAGTACAAATTCACTTCCAACAATTAATGATTTTACTTCATATGCAGCCGCAGCTTCTTCTGATTTTAAATTAAATATAGACCGATTAACTTCAAATACAATTTATTATGTGAGGTCTTTTATAATTCATAATAATTCAGTTATCTACGGTCAAGTTGAAAGTTTCAAAACATTTAAATCACAATTTGAAATTTCTTATCAAGTTGTTTCTGATAATAATAATGATTCAAAAATAAATAAGGGAGAGAAGATTTATTTGAAAGTTTCCATAAAAAATAATGGTAATGTTGCATTAAAAGGTGTGAAAGCTTTGTTTAGTTCCACTGATCAATATGTAAAGATTAGTGATAGTACAAAGTTAGTTTCTTTTGGGGATATTTCAGTAAATAGTTCAATGGATGGTAACGGAGGAACTTCTCCCAATTATTATACTTATTCAATTAGTTTTGATGTCTCAGACACTACACCACATAATTATTTTATTCCATTTAAAATGAGGGTATGGGATGAGAACAATGTTGTATGGAATATGGATTTTGAAGTTAAGGTTTTTGCAACCAGTGCTCTTTTGGTGTATGATACATATTCAATAAATTCAGACAATAACGGAGATAAAACGATCAATAAGGGGGAGACGATCAAATTAAATGTTCGATTAAAGAATACG
>CALPOI020000274.1 GCA_943325145.2 Candidatus Planktophila lacus
GAACACATCGCCAAAATATACCTCTATAATCTTCCAGTTGAAGAAGTTTTATTTTTTTTTCTAGTCCCCTATTCTTGTGTTTTTATTTATGAAGTTTTAATTGGATATTTTCCTAAATTAAATCTTTCTGTTTATTCAATTTATTTTTCCTATCTATTCATCGCTTTAGGTACGACTTTAATTTTAACAGGAATTGGAAATTGGTACACGATAAGTGCGTGTGCAATCAGTTGTCTATTTGTCGCTTATACAGGTCTATTAAAGAAAAAAAAATGGTTTCCGTATTTTAGCCTAACATTTACCATTGCTTTGATACCTTTCTTAATTGTAAATGGGGTTTTAACTGGAGCGATTACAGAAAATCCAATTGTTTGGTATTCTGAAAATCATATCGTAGGAATCCGTATAATTACGATTCCGATAGAGGACCTATTTTATAACGCAAGTCTTTTACTGCCAATAATTTGGATTTACGAAAAAATCAAATAAACCTCCAAAGTAATTTAGTGTTACTAGCAAGCCAAATTAAAAGTTTCGTCATTACTGAAACAACAACCATTTCAAAGAAATAAAATGTTACTTATCTTTGAACAATGGATAAAATGGATCAGCGAGTCTTTCAAATTTCAAACGAAGAAGATTTTTCACAACTTGCATTGGAAATATTCCGATTTCAATCAAAAAATAATCCTGTCTATCGAGAATTCGTTCAACGATTGAATCAACCTACCCCGACAAAAATTCAAGAAATTCCTTTTTTACCGATTTCATTTTTCAAAAGTCATCAAGTAAGATGTTACACGAATCAAGCACCAATTATTTTTAAAAGTAGTGGGACAGTTGGAATAAGAAGCACCCATTATGTAGAGGAACCAAAACTTTATGAATCTTCATTTGAAAAAACTTATCGAGCGCAAGTCGGCGCACCAGAAAATCAAATAATTTTAGCTTTACTTCCAAATTACATCGAACAAGGAGAATCAAGTTTAGTTTATATGGTGGAGGCGTTAATTCGTCAAACTAATCATCCATTATCAGGATTTTATTTAAATGATCCTGTAAAAATCATCGACATTTACAACCAAGCAAAATCAACTAGAAAAAAAATCATCTTATTTGGAGTAAGTTATGCATTACTTGATTTAGCAGACTACCAACCTGACCTTTCGGAAGCGCTTATCATTGAAACTGGTGGTATGAAGGGTAGAAGAAAAGAATTAACCAAAGAAGAATTACACCAAATTTTGAAATCAAAGTTGAATGTAGCGTACATTTCATCAGAATATGGTATGACAGAATTGTTATCTCAAGCATATAGTGATTCAGAAGGACTTTTTACACCACCCAAATGGATGAAGGTCTTAATAAGAGAAACAAATGATCCTTTTGCGTATGCTTTAGAAGGAAAAACAGGTGGAATAAACATTATCGATCTGGCTAACCTTAATTCGTGTTCATTCATTGCCACGCAAGATTTAGGAAAAATTATTGACTCCAAACTTCAATTAATGGGTAGGTTTGATAATTCGGACATAAGAGGATGTAATTTATTAGTGGAATAATACCATTGAATTTTTCAATTAATTGATTTATATTTAACCATGCAATTTAAAACTATGACACCTCAAACTATTCTTTTACTTGTAATCATTGGAATTTTAGCAGGAATGATTAGTGGTTTTATAGGTGTTGGTGGCGGAATCGTAATAGTTCCTGCTTTAGTTTATTTTTTAGGAATTCCACAACATACGGCACAAGGCACAAGTTTACTATTGATGTTACCTCCGATAGGAATACTGGCAGTAATGAATTACTACAAAGCTGGACACATCAATTGGTGGTATGGCGGAATCATCGCATTAGCGTTTATTATTGGAGGTTACTTCGGATCAAAATTTTCGTTGAAATTACATCCAGGGATTGTTAAACTAACATTTGGAATTTTCATGTTGTATGTTGCAATCATGATGATTTATAAAGGCTATAACTCATTAAAATAATGACTGAATTTATCCAACAATTTATCTTAAATAAATCAAACGAACTTTTCGAAAAAGTAAAAGGTTACCGTGAACATCTGCATCAATACCCCGAACTCTCTTTTCAAGAAGAAAACACAGCTCAGTTTGTAGAAAGCAAATTACAAGAAATTGGTGTTACTTCGATTCAACGAATAGGAAAAACTGGAGTTACAGCATTAATTCTTGGAGATCAACATACACTTAACGATTCATTCATTGGATTACGCGCCGATTTAGACGCCCTCCCAATTGTAGAACAAAACGACCGTTCTTATAAATCAAAAATAGATGGAATAATGCATGCTTGTGGACACGACGTGCATACGAGTATCTTACTTGGAGTTGCTGAATTATTATTAGCAATAAGAAATGAATTACCCTTTCCTATTAAACTAATCTTTCAACCTGGAGAAGAACAAAATCCTGGAGGGGCAAGTATCTTAATCGAAGAAGGAGTTTTAGAACAACCCCATGTAAGCAAATTGTACGCCTTGCATGTCTTCCCAGAACTTGAAGTAGGAAAAATAGGATTTAAAGAAGGATTGTACATGGCCTCTTGTGATGAGATACATCTAACAATTTATGGAAAAGGCGGTCATGGTGCAACACCTCACCAATGCATCGATCCAATAGTCATTGGGGCGACATTGGTAACATCACTACAACAAATTGTGAGTAGATCCTGTGATCCTAAAACTCCGTGTGTATTAACATTTGGTCATTTTGAAGCCTTAGGAGCAACTAATATCATCCCGTCGAAAGCTAAACTCAAGGGAACATTTAGAACCATGGATGAAACTTGGAGGGCAAAAGCTTTGGCACTCATCGAGGAACAGATAAATTCTATTGTAGCTACATTTGGCGGAACAGTAGAATTGGAAATCAGGAAAGGTTACCCTTGCTTAATCAATGATGAATCACTCACAAAAGAACTGAAAAAAAAATCTTTAAAATTATTTAACAATGGAGACATTGTAGATTTACCAATACGTTTGACTTCTGAAGATTTCTCCTTTTATTCTCAAAAGGCGCCTGTTTGTTTTTTTAGATTAGGTGTTGCCAATAAAGAAAAAGGTATTGTTTATGGCGTACATCATCCTCAGTTTGATATCGATGAAAATGCGCTGAAATATGGGATGATGGCAATGGCCTTAAGTGTTTTTTAATCGATTCTAAAAATTAAAACCCGAAAATTTTAATCATCAATCCTTCATTAGGGTTACAAATCCTTTTTTATCTAGTGAGCTTCCATTTTGAAGAATTCCTTTAAGAACATAGAAATAGACTCCTTCTTCACAAATATTTTCGTCTCCATCTGTTCCATCCCACAATAGTACATC
>CALPOI020000275.1 GCA_943325145.2 Candidatus Planktophila lacus
AAATACAATTAAGTAGTTGAATTCCTTTTTTCTACTAAAATAGATCATAATTAAACTCAATAATGCAGAGAAAAATCCAATAATCGTAAAAACATACCACACTTGTTTATCTTTCAATCCAGCATATACCAAATGATGCGTAGTATGGTCTTTTCCTCCTACCATTGGTGATTTTCCTTTTCTAAGTCTATTTATTACTACAGTTAAAGTATCTGCAGCAGCAGGAGTAAATGCGATTAAACAAATTGCAAATCCAACCCAAGAAGGAGTATTTGTGGATAGTCCAAGATTCCAAAGATCGTGCGTACTAAAATAAGCTACAAATAATCCGATAAATTGACTTCCAGCATCTCCCATAAATAATTTTGAAGGGTGAACATTGTAATACAAAAAACCAATAATTGAGCCAATTACACTTACTAGTAAAATGGAATATACACCATGACTAATACCAGAAATCATACAGACTGAAACCAAAGAGGCAGAAAGTATAAAAAATACTGTAGTACCAGTTATTCCGTCCATATTATCTAACATGTTTAAGGAGTTCATTAAGATCACCACCCAACATACAGTTAAAATTGAGTCATAAGTATGATTGTGAGTCATTTCGATGATAGTTCCTGAATAAACGAATATTATTCCACAAAGTATTTGAATAGATAATTTAATTAGAGGTTTTGTATTGTATGCATCGTCAGCTAATCCCATACCAAATGCTAAACTACCTGCAAGTAGTAAGCCGATAAATCGAGATTCATGAAAAATGTATTCTTCACTAAAAATGCTGTAGGCAATAGTAGAAAAAATAAAGACAACATAAAAGCTGACTCCTCCTAAAGAAGGTTTTGATTGGTTGCTCCAACGAACAACAACATCGTTTTTATTCCGTATACCTAATGACTCTGAAAAATTCAATAGAAGTTTATTGGTAATTAGAGAAACAATGATTCCGCCGATAAAAAAACCGCCTAAAAATAAAAGGTTTTCAAACATTTTTAAAATGGTGTATTAAATGTTGTAAATGATTGTGCTGTTGAATCTTTTTCGGAGACGATAGGATTTATTATTCCCCAGTCAATGGATAATTCTTTATCATTCCATTGCAAGGCATCTTCAGATTCTTTATTGTAATAATTGGTGCATTTATAACTTAATAATGAGTTTTCTTCTAAACTTGCAAATCCATGGGCAAAACCTTCAGGAATCCATAATTGTTTGCCATTATCTTGAGATAATTCTATTTGAAATACTGCGCCATAGGTTGTGGAGTTTTTACGAATGTCTACTGCAATGTCCAATACCTTACCATAAGGCACACGAACTAATTTGCCTTGCGCAAATGGTGGTTTTTGAAAATGTAAACCTCGAACAACATTTTTTTTTGAAAGGGACTCATTTTCTTGAAGAAATGAAACTTTTCTTCCAATATATGCTTCAAATTTTTCTTGATGAAAACTCTCAAAAAAGTATCCTCTTTCGTCAGAAAACTTTTTTGTTTCTATAACGACTAAACCTTCTATTTCAGTGGCGTGGAAAATCATTTACCAAATATTTTTTTTCTAATCTTTATAAGAAGTGGTTCTTTTTTGATTTCAGGCTCGTCATAATATCCTGATCCATAACCGTATCCGTATCCGTATCCGTATCCGTAACCATACCCATACCCGTATCCGTATCCGTATCCATACCCATACCCGTATCCGTACCCATACCCACTTCTGCTAGGGTCTATACCATTTAATACCACGTTTAGTGATTTAATCTGTTCTATTTCAAGTATTTCAGCTACTTTAAATGCGGAGATACGTTTGGAGTAATGTGCTTTAAATACATAAATAGGAATATCAGCATTTGCTAATAATTGGATACCATCAGATACTAATCCAACAGGAGGATTATCAATGATGATGACATCGTATCTAGACTTTAATTGTGTTAATAAATCTTGGAACTCATTACTTAAAATTAGTTCTGATGGATTCGGAGGGATAGGACCAGCAGTAATGTAGTCTAGATTATTAAATTTCGAATTGTGTATTGCTTCTTCCAAAGTTACTTGGCCAACAATTAAGTTACTCATCCCTTGTTCATTCCCTACATTAAATCCTAAGTGTACTTTAGGTTTTCTTAAGTCAAGGTCAAGTACAATTGTTTTTTTACCCGACATAGCAAGTATACCTGCTAAGTTAAGGGCAATGAATGTCTTTCCCTCACCTGAAATAGAGGAACTAATTACAATTGTTTGTGCGTTTTTATTTATAAAAGTTAAATTAGAACGAATATTTCTAAGCGCCTCAGCAAGCATAGATTTTGGAGATTCTTGTACAACCAATTGAGAGAATTCCATACTTTGTTTTGTCAATGGAACTCCACCAAGTATATTCACTCTTTCTGGAAGAAGATTTTTTAATTCTTCAATATTGTTGATTTCATTAAATGTGACGTATTTGAACGCTAAAAATGCTAAACCAATTAATAATCCACCCATTAAAAAACTAAGGTAAATAATTCGTTCATTTGGACTAAAAGGTAGAATTGGATTTACAGCATCGCTCAATACTCTGTTCGAAGGATAGTATCCTGCATTCGAGATTGCATAAGTAAACTTTTTCTCTTCAAACATTTTATAGTATTTCTCACATACTTCAATTAAATTTTTAAATTTTTTATACTCAATTTTCACTTCTCTTATTTCGTCATTTTCTAATTGTAGGTCATTTAAATCTTTTTCTAAAGAAGCAATTGAATTTATTTTGTTTTCTTCAGATTTTTTGATGTTTTTTCTGATTGTATTAAGTACGCTTTTTATACTTTTCTCTATATTTTTAATCTCTTTGGTGTTAGAAGTAAAAGTGTATAATAATTCATTTCTTTTGTCTGTTAATTGATTTAAATATTCAACATCACTTTTTAAAGATTTAATTTCAGTATTTTCTGAAAATTCTGGAAGCATTTTATATAATTCTACTTTGTTTGGTTCAGCTTCAATTTTTGATATTATTTTTCTAATAATTGTTAATTCTTTCTGATCTCTCTTTATTTTTTCAATAATTGTTGTATCTAATGACATATTTTTCACCTCTTTTTCTTTTGGATCACCCATCTTGTATTTTTTCTGAAGTATCAATAAACTATCATTTGCCTTAGTAATCTCGTTAGACAGAGAGTCTAACTGATTGTTTATGAATACAAGTGAATTATTTGCTCCTTGAGTTCTGATTTCTTCGTCGTAATCAAAGAAAGAGACAGTGATTGCATCTACAATATCATGGCAAAGTATAGGATTG
>CALPOI020000276.1 GCA_943325145.2 Candidatus Planktophila lacus
GAAACTGAATACTTTCCAGGGGAAACATAACTATGGGCTGGTGGTGTTTTCCCTTTGTAGGAGGAGCCATCCCCAAAATTCCAAACAAATTCAGAACCTGAAGGTGTGTCGTTGGCGAAAAAAACAGATGCCCCAGGACAAATTTTAGTTGTATTGACACTAAAACTAGGCTCAGGATTCTGAACTGTAATTGGCTTTTCAAGCACGCCAACTCCCTTACAACCATTTGTTTCATTAAATGTTACTGAAACAGGATAAACACCCAAAGAATCATAGGTGTGAAGTGGGTTTAAACCTGAAGTAGTTTTACCATCACCAAAATTCCAATTAAATTGTGCAGTTGTGTTTGAGACATTGGTAAATTGAATAGATTCTCCCGGACATATTTTAGTTCTATTTGCTTCAATTTTAGCTTTGAGAATTGAAATTTCAACAGCATCTTTAAAAACCTTAGAAGATTTACATCCATTTACCCCCGTGAAATTAACTCCGATTGAATACTTACCTGCAGATTTATAGGTATGACTTTGTGGATCCTTTCCTTTGAACTTTGTAGTATCACCAAAACTCCATTCGTAATTTGATCCATTTTTTGTGGAATTTACAATTTTCAAAGGAGTTCCTAAACAAATTAACGTATCACTGAAGGAAACAATTGGTGGTTGTTGAACTTTAATTTTTACTCTAAAATCATGATGAACGGTATGAGAACATCCCGTCTGATTGTTATAACCAACTAAAGAAGTCCTGTAATCCCATGAAGAATAATAAGAATTATAAACTAAACTTGAATTTTTCGAACTTTTATTTCCTGAAAAGTACCATTCATACCTATCTACATTCATCGAGCCTTTGCCTTCAAACGAGACACTATCACCATAACAAATTGAATCACTGATTGATTTTTGTTTGATAGACATTTTAAAATCAAACAATTTGAAGGATTTTGAAGTTTCAGAAACACATCCTGGAAAAGTACTTTTAATTGTTAATTTGATTGCATAATTCCCCATGTCTTTGTACGTAATCGCCAAAGGATTTCTTGCATTCACAATTTCACCATTCCCAAAGTTCCATTGGTATTCACTACCAGGGGTATGAATAGATGTATTTTCTACCTGAATATTTGTGGGCGTTTGACAAAGATTTCCTGAAAAATTAAAAGAAGCAACAGGTTTCTCAAAAACTTCAATGTAATTTTCTTTGGAAACTGATTCAGTTAAACCATTGGCCAAAATTATGACTAAAGTAATTGTATATCTTCCTGGTTTTTCAAAGACATGGGTAGTACCCACATTTCCAGACAAATTTTGAGGATTACCGTCGCCAAAATCCCAATTCGAAGAGATAATTTTACTTGAGTTTGTAGAAGATAGATTTGAAAAAGAAATTGTAAATCCCCTACATAACTTCGTAGAATTCGCTGAAAAATCAGCTTTTATGCCTTGTGAGAAAACACCGTCAATAATTAAAAACAAAAATAAGACGAATAATATCTTTCTAAGCATATTCAAGTATTCTTCTAAATTTAATGTAAAGTAGTGATAAAGTGATTATCAAGAAAAATGAAATTTCCTTTTCACTACTCTGCATCTTAAATACAAAAATAAATCATTTCGTTTATTTTTTACTTCTTTCGTTTGACTTTCTCTTTTGAGGAGAATTTCGAGAAGAAGCAGTTGATTTTGAATTTGATTGACCTCTTTGATTCCCTTCTTGAGATCGGTGTCTCCCTTGCTGTGGTTTTTCTTCAACAGCATCATGATCCATCAGTGGATAAGGATGATCAAATACTACCGGGATTTTTAATTGAATTAATTTTTCAATATCCTTCCAATATCCTTTTTCAGTAGCATCGCAAAATGAAATTGCTTTTCCACTTGCACCTGCTCTACCAGTTCTTCCGATACGGTGTACATACGTTTCAGCAATATTTGGAATTTCAAAATTCACTACAAAAGCCAATGCTGAAATATCAATACCTCTAGCAGCAATATCAGTAGCGACTAATACACGTGTCGATTGGTCTTTGAAATTTGAAAGCGCACGTTGTCGTGCATTTTGAGATTTATTTCCATGAATTGCTTCTGCCTTAATCTTAGCTTTCTCCAAAACTTTCACCACTTTATCAGCGCCATGTTTTGTTCGAGTAAACACTAACGCTGAAACAATCGTTTTATCTGCTAAAATATCAATCAACAACTTTGTTTTATTTCCTTTATCAATAAAATACACTTCTTGCTGAATCGTCTCAGCTGTCGATGATACAGGGGTTACTTCAACTTTTTCTGGTAAAGTAAGAATCGATGAAGCCAACTGCATGATCGTTGGAGGCATTGTGGCAGAGAAAAATAAAGATTGACGTTTATCAGGAATAATTTTGATTAACTTTTTAACATCATGGATAAAACCCATGTCTAACATACGATCTGCTTCATCCAATACAAATAATTGTACATCACTTAGTCGAATGAATCCTTGACCAATAAGATCAAGTAATCTTCCTGGAGTAGCAATCAAAATATCTACACCATTTCGCAAGGCATTAATTTGAGGGTTTTGAGGCACGCCGCCAAAAATAACAGTATGCTTTAACTTTAAAAACCTTCCATAAGAAGCAAAACTTTCATTTATTTGAATCGCCAACTCACGCGTAGGAGTTACTATAAGTGCTCTAATTTTTCGTTTATCAGAAAAAACAGCTTCTTGTTCATGTAATAATTGTAAAATAGGAATTGCAAACGCAGCCGTTTTACCTGTACCCGTTTGTGCACATCCTAATAAATCTGTTCCAGTTAATACGATCGGAATGGATTGTTGTTGAATTGGTGTTGGTGTTGTATACCCTTCTTCATTCAATGCCTCTAGAATTTGAGGGATAATTTTTAAATCTTGAAATTTCATCTATTATGTTTAATTAACTCGTGTCCCCTACTTCTTTCCTATCTTCCTTTTTAAAACAGTTTTGTAATCAAACACTTCTCAAAGATACCAATAATAATAAGAACAACCCAATGATAAATTAAACATCATGATTTACAAGTGTTTAAATAAAAAAAACAACTCAACATTAAAAAAATAGTGAAATTTGCTTTGAAATTCAAATTAACACACTAAATTTGCATTCAAATATGGCTTCGTAGCTCAACTGAATAGAGCACTACATTACGGCTGTAGAGGTTTTAGGTTTGAATCCTAACGAGGTCACTAGAAAGCGAGAATTTTTCAATTCTCGCTTTTTTCATAATTTAATATTTTTTTACACACAAAGATTAATTAAAATTTGTGC
>CALPOI020000277.1 GCA_943325145.2 Candidatus Planktophila lacus
AAGAAGGGAAACCAAAAGATAAGGAAGCGGCTTTAAATCAATTAGCCAATTGTTACAGAATTATTGGAGAATTTGAATTAGCTGAAAAAACATTTACCAAGATTTTAAAGAATAAAAAAACACCTCCAGAAAGTTATTTGAATTATGGTCTTGCTCTTAAAGCAAGTGCTAAATATTCAGAAGCAATTGCAGCATTTGATAAATATAAATCTAAAAATCCAGCAGATTCTGCAAATGCAAACAGGATGATTAAGTCTTGTGTAATGGCTCAAAGTTGGTTGGATGAGATTGTAAAGTACGATGTTAAATTAGTAGATAAAATTAGTGCAGAGTCACCTGATTTTGCAGCCGTTTATTATAAAAATGGAATTGTTTTTTCATCGACTCGCGAGGACAGTAAAAAACCATTAATTAATTTTAGTGGCACGAATACAGATGCAGCTTTAGATTATTACTTTACGGATATTTCTGTGCCAGTTGATTCTATCAAATCACCTGTATCCTTTGGGAATATAAACACCATTTACCACGAAGGACCGGCTACATTTACCAAAGATTTTTCAAGAATTTACACAACAAAAACTGTGGCGAGCGGGAAATCATTGGCGGCAAAAAGATTGAAAACGTTACAGATTTATACGAGCGAAAAAGATTCAGCGGGAAATTGGAAAGAAGCAGTTAGTGCTTTTCCCTTCAATAGTTCTTCTTATTCTATTGGTCATCCATCGATTACCACAGATGGGAAAAGAATTTATTTTATGTCTGACATGCCAGGTGGACTTGGAGGTACGGATATTTATTATTCCGATCTTTCAAATAATGGTGAATGGGGGAAGCCTGTAAACATCGGGATACCTGTAAATACCAAAGGAAATGAATTGTTTCCATTTATTTCAGATGAAAACGTTCTTTATTTCTCATCGAATATGCATCCAGGAATGGGGAAATTGGACATTTTTTCTTCAAGTTTAACAGATGGTGTTTGGGGTGAACCTGAGAATTTGAGAGCACCGATAAATTCAATTGGGGATGACTTCGCATTTGTGAAGCAAAATGGATTTAAAAGAGGTTTTTTAAGTTCAGATCGATTTAATGGGAAAGGTGCTGATGATGTTTACAGTTTTATTGAATCTGGACCAATTCAATTAAAATTTCAAGGAACGAAAGTTGCAGTGTTGGATCAAACATTATACGATGGGATTATCTATAAGCTTGTAAATGATTCTACTAAGGAAGAACGCCTTTTAACATCCCTTAATGGACTGTATGAGGTTGTTTTAGATACAAATGTGAGCTATACACTTACAGCTAGAAAAGATGGATTTAAACATGCAAGAATTAGTTTAATAAGACATATAACAGAAAATAATCACCATTTAAATATGGAGATCAAACCATTGGACAAACCAGTGAAAGTTGGCGGTAGATTAATTTCGTTGGATTCTACTCAAATGAAAACAAGAGATTTCATTCGTAATTCTACAGTATACTTATTAAAAAATGAGAATGAAATGATGCGACAGACAATTGGTGATTCTTCCGATTATTTTTTTGATGTTGAATTAACTAAAGGAAAAAATTATCGTTTGGTGGACGATGCAGTGACTTCAACAAAAGAAACGATAGCTCATAAAAACGATTCCATTTTTCAGGACTCTAATACTGTTGTTTATTCAATCAGAGGAAATGTGATTTGTGAAGGGAAACCAGTCGATAATGCACAGATTTCTTTCGTTGTAAATAATATTGAAGAGAAAAACACAAGTACAACTTCCATCGGTGAATTTCAATTTTCACAAATTAAATCTACTTCTAAATTTCAGTTAATTGCTAGTAAATTTGGATATGATTCAGTAGTGACTGATATAGATTTTTCCTTAAATCCTTTCGATAGTTCTAAAGTTTTCACTATCTTAATGTATGAAAAAAACAGAATACATGTAACTGGAGTGGTAAAGAGTAAAGATTCCGTTGTTGCTCAAGCCCAATTAGACGTATATTCTAACATAGAGGAAACGAAAACACATTTTACGAATGATGAAGGGAAATTTAACTTTTCAGTAAATCCCGATGGTGAATATAACATGACTGTTAATAAAAAGGGTTTTTTACCTGCTAAAACAGATTTGCCAATCAATGATTTAAATGATTCAACGGAATTAAAGTTAGACATACAATTAGATTCGCTGAAAATGAACCAGGTGATGACGATTAATATTTATTATGAGTTTGATAAGTCGGATATTAAGCGAGAGTCCGAATTAGAGTTAGACAAATTTGTTGAATTTATGAAGATTAATCCATCAGTTTCAATTGAGATAAGTGCTCATACAGATGAAAGAGGATCGGATAGTTATAATTTAAATTTATCAAAAGAAAGAGCAAAAAAAGTAATGAATTATCTAGTTACTGAAGGAAGAATCAAAAAAGATCGAATTATCAGTAATGGTTATGGTGAAAATCGTCCAATCGTTAAAAATGCTCAAAATGATGATGAGCATCAAAAAAATAGGAGGACAGAAGTCAAAATTATAGGGTTATAAATTAAAATTTAATGTAAATGGTAAAGAAAAAAATCAAGTGGAAATCTTACTTTTTGAGTATTGGAATAATGTTTTCATTATCTGCTGCTCAAGCGCAATGTAGCTCAGATGCATTTATGGATAATTGTTCAAATTTGTTGGATGATTATACGTTTATTAAATCTTTTGAGTTTTCAAATCCTAAGGGTGGTGTAAAAAACGAATACAGTTATGTTTTTTCAAAAGGTTCATCGTACAGAATTGTTATTTGTGATGAAAATATCGCAAATAATAAAATGGTAATTTCACTTTATGATAGAAATCACAAGTTAATTGCATCGAATTTTGACAAAGCTTCAAAAAAGGTATTCCCTGCTCTGACTTATCCTTGTTCTGCTACCGGAGTGTACTATATTGAATATTCTTTCCAAGGTGATAAGTCAAAATGTGGGATTAATATTTTAGGTTTTACGAAAAATTAATTACTAAGCGATTACGATATCTATTCCATGTGTTAAAGTACAGGAATTAAACGAACTAAATTAAAATAAACAATGAAAAAAATTACACTTTATGTTGCTTCTTTTATTTTTGCAACAACACTAGTAAGCTGTGGTGGAGAAAAAGCAACTTCTTTGGATGAAGAATTAGGAGACCCAACCTTGGCCATTAATTCAAAAAAACAAGCGAAAATGTTGGATGAATTGATCCAATCAATTCCATCACCTGTTGAAATGAATACAGTGATTAAATCCACA
>CALPOI020000278.1 GCA_943325145.2 Candidatus Planktophila lacus
CTGCTTCTTTAGCAATTGGTGGTTATATCGCTGATGAAGCAAGTAGACATTTTGGGGTCTGATTTTGTTGCGTTTAACAGTATTTTTGGTTGTTTATATCAAACCATTTTTAACACAAAACCATATTGAAGGTTACCTACAGTAAAGATTTTTGGTTTTTATCAATTGCTATTTTATTCTTTATGGTAAGTTTCAATATGATTCTACCTGAGATGAATCAATTGATTACCTCAATGAATGCGGGCGATTATAAGGGGTTGATCATTTTATTTTTTGCTTTGGCTGCAGCAATATCTAGGCCTTTTTCTGGTCAATTAGCAGATAAAGTTGGAAGAAAATTGGTGATTATTTTCGGTTCAATCTTGAGTATATTTACTTTATTATTGTACCCGTTTGCTTCAAGTATCTACCTGTTTCTTATGTTACGATTTATTCATGGTTTTAGTGTAGGTGCTTCACCCACAGGTGCAACTGCGATGGTTATCGATGAGCTCCCAATAGAGCGACGAGGTTCAGGAATGGGGATTTGGGGCACGTTTATTTCAGTTGGTATTGGGGTAGGGCAGTTAATCGGTAGTCCAATCAAAGGGTATTTAGGCACACAAGGAATGTTTGTTTTAGCTGCTATTTTTGTTGGGATAGCATTGTTATTTCAATTAAGTGTGAAAGAAACGCTCTCTAATAAGCAACGTTTCACACTTGCTTTAATTCTTCCTTCAAAAGAAAATCTGTTTGAAAAAGGTGTCTTTCCAGCTGCGGTAGTTATGATTTTGACTTCAGTTTGTTCAGGGATTATCTTTGTACTTGTTCCAGATATTTGTGAGTACTTAGCGATTAAGAATAAAGGGTGGTTCTTTTTATTTTACGTTGTTTCCACAATTTTTATTCGTTTTTTTGCGGGTCGATTTTCTGATGTTAAAGGTAGGGTTGTAGCTTTGAAATGGGGCGTTTTTTGTTTGGCGAGCGCAATGATTCTTTTGATGTTTTCGATCAATCAATTTATATTTACTCTTTCATCAATTGTTTTTGGAATAGCTACAGGGATTATTAGTCCTGCGTTATATGCATGGTCGGCAGATTTATCTCCAGTACATCGAAAAGGAATTGGAACAGGAACTTTGTTTATTGCGTTGGAAATAGGTATAATGTTAGGTTCATTTATGACTTTAATAACGTATTCAAACACATTGTTTTCTGCGAATTTTTCTTTTGCTTCAGGGTTGATTTGTGCTGTAATTTCTTATTTGTTTCTTAGAAGATATTAATCCTTTTTCCATTGAATAGAACCAAGCTGAAGACGTTCTCGTAATGCATTAGTAGTTTGGATATCAAAACATTCTACATTTTCCAGAGTACCGTAAAACTGATATCCAAAATGTCTAACACTCATCTGATCGTAATACACAAATTTCATAAAACTTAATTTTCCTTCTAGGTATTTTTTTTCAATGTAAGGGGAGAGTAGTTCCCATGTTTTGAAGAAGTTTGATTTGATTTTTAAGTTTTGTAAAAGAATTTGATCGAAATTAGATGCATAGGTAAGTCCGTGATCAAATGAATTCGGGTACGTATTAAATACTTCACAAAATTTTGACAATTCTTCAATATTTTTAAATTGAAGTGAATTATAAACAGAATCGTTAAAGTTAACTTCGTCAGGATTAAAGTTAAAAGTATGCTGAAATTTTTTCAATGAATAGTTAACAGCATTCAATTTGATTCCTAATTCTATAAGAGGAAGTACTTCGTAGTTTTTTTTTAGCCAATTTAGATGGTTTTTAGTCGAGATTTGTATTGCCCATTCAATCAGCCCCTTACTTTGCATTAGTTGAATGAATTCTCCATTATCGATTTCTTGTACACTATCGATTTGCGTGTACTTTTTACCTGATTCAATAATTAACTGAGACATTTTTTTCTTGAAAAAAGAAATGTCATTGTTAGATAAAGATTTATATAGGAATAAATAGGTTTGAGCAGGATCTATTGCGTATTTGGATGAGAATTCAACGTAATGTGATTTTGCATCTTCATAATTTTCATTTGAAAGTACATTTTTCTGCATCAAAAGGTAGGAGGGATTTTGAGCAGAAACTAGTAAATGAAATAAAATCGTAAAAGTGGTACCTAAAAATAGTTTCATGATACTTTTTTTTATAAAGGTAAAAGAAACTTAATAAAATTCAATACATTTCAATATCTTTAAACAGATTGGAAGAAAGCCATGTTTAAAAAGATAATTGAGATATTAAATTATTCCAATACATTTATTAGTGTTGCAGCTGCATTTTTGACTTACGGTTTATCTATTCAAATAGGTGGTAATGATGCATTTTTTTACTCCGTTTTTGTGTTTTTTTCAACACTAGCGACCTATAATTTCCAGCGATTTTTAAGAGTAGATGAATTAATTGACTATGAATCTGATTTTTTAAATTGGATTCGTAACAATAAGCGATTGATTATTTGGATAATCTTGATTTCGTTAATTTTTGATTTGATCATTGGAGTAGTTTATTTTAAAGAATTGAAACCTGTATTGCTTATTCTTATTATTTCTTTGGTTTTAAGTGTATTATATGTTTTTTCGATTAAAGGACATTCTTTAAGAAGTGTTGCATGTTTCAAAATGTACTTAATTGCAGTAGTTTGGACACTGGCAGTTGGAGTAGTTCCATTGATTTTACAGGAGCAGATATCTAACGAAAAAATTATTTTTGTTAGTGCTCACTTTTTTTTGATTGTTGGTTTATGTGTCCCATTTGATGTTAGAGATTTAGTGTATGATTCTCCAACACTAAAAACTTTACCTCAATTAGTGGGAGTTCGATGGTCAAAAGTGATTTCTGTTGTTTTAGTTGGTATATATTATTTTTTATCGTTTTATTTAGTTGGATGGAGTCTTATCCATTTGGTTTATTTACTATTGTTAGTTTTGTTGTTGTTAAATATGACTCCGAAAAGAAATGTAAATTATTATTTAATTATTGATCTTTCAATTGGTCTATTGGGATGTATATATGTAATACTTTGAGAAGTAATGAATCTTGGTAAAAAGCGCATTTTATTTATCGGGCATGTTTGGCCTGAACCGAGTTCTTCAGCTGCTGGTGTGAGAATTCTTCAACTTATTGAAAGTTGTATTGAAGAAAATTATGAGGTGCATTTTTTTTGTGCTGCCCAAAAATCTGAATATTCTGCTGATCTAAATTCGTTAGGTGTATTTACTGAACAAATTCATTTAAATGATTCTTCATTTAATCAAC
>CALPOI020000279.1 GCA_943325145.2 Candidatus Planktophila lacus
ATGATTTTTCACTATCAACAAATGTATATCCGACTCCTTTAATAGTACGAATATAATCATCTCCTAGTTTTTCACGCAATTTTCGAATATGAACATCAATTGTTCGTTCTCCAACAATCGTTTCATTTCCCCAAACAGTACTCAATATTTCTTCTCTGGTAAAAACTTTTTGTGGACGAGACAATAATAATTCTAATAATTCAAATTCTTTTTTTGGTAATTGAATCTCGTTTTCAGCCGTTACAACAATATATCTATCACGGTCAACTTTAACATTCCCTACTTCAATAATTTTATTCGCTACAGTCTCAACTTTTATTCGTCTCAACAATGCTTCAACTTTACTGATAAGTAAACGAGGTCGAATTGGTTTTGAAATATAATCATCAGCCCCTGCTTCAAAACCTGCAACTTGAGAATAATCTTCTGCTCGAGAGGTCAAAAACGCTATAATCGGCTGTGGAAATGTGGTTAACTTTCGTATTGCATAACACGCTTCAATACCATCCATCACAGGCATCATAACGTCCATTATGATCATAGCAGGTTTAATCTTTTGGAATAAATCTACTGCTTGCTGGCCATTTGAAGCTGTGTGTACGTAATAACCTTCACGTTCAAGATTGTATTGTAAAAAATCAATAATGTCCTGTTCGTCGTCAACTAACAAAATATGTATCGATTTTTTATCTTTTAATAAGCTCTGTTGCATATCTACCGTTATATTATCAATAACTCGCAGCAAATTTAGAGCGATGAAACTCAAAACACTTTACGCATGGTTTATGCTTACATTAAGCTTGATAGAATTCTAGGTTATGAGAATATTAAGAGGTTAATTTAATAAAAAGAAAATGGTTGGTTTCTGTTCAAGAACAACCCCAAAATAACTTACTTTTAAGTTGTTTCACTAAAACGTTATTTTCATTATTCGAAATCAAGCTCCAAATCGCAAAAAAAGATTACTTTTATAAGATTCATCTTTCTATAAACAACACTAATAACCAGTAATTTAAAACAGACAATGAAAATTTATAAACATCTATTCATTCTATTTTCTTTGATTTTTTCCTGTGCAAAAGCCCAATCAGTAAGAGTATCTGACAGTTATGGTGATAAAATTGCCTACATCGACGGAAACACCCTGCGCTCAAAAGATGCATACGGAAACAAGTTGTTTTATTTAGATGGAAATACAATAAAAAGAAAAGATGCCTATGGCGAAAAAGTATTTTATATGGATGGTCAAACAATTCGATCTAAGGATGCTTATGGCGAAAAGTTGTTTTATTTTGACGGAAAAACAATCCGTTCTAAAGATACATACGGCGAAAAATTGTATTATTTAGATGGCCAAACTTTAAAATACAAAGATGCTTACGGTGAAAAAGCGTATTATTTCGAAGGTATACCTGAAAGATGGGTGATTGTCTGTTTAATAAGATAATACACTAAACATTATACACCATTTAAAAGGAATAATAATCTGTCTTATTCCTGCTTATTTTTACAGACTATTTTTACCATTCTGAACCATTCATCTCATTTATTTGAAACAACTAACGATTAAATTACCATGAAAAATTAAAATCAGAATTTAAATTTTCATGGTAATTTACCAGAAACAAAATCCATAATCAACTCACTGATAGATATCACTTCAATAAAACCCTTCAAATAATACCTTTCAACCTCAGGAACCACAATAAAACATTTGTCTAACCCTAAATCTTTTAAACTAATTTCATTTCCTACACTGAATTTTGGAGAAGAATTGAATTTTATTTCGATTCCGATTACTGGATTTAGATTCTTACAAATTACCAAATCTAATTCAGCGCCTTGTTGTGTTCTATAATAATTGAGGGTATAAGTCTCTGGTAGCACTGCATAAATCTGTTCGATGACGTAGCCTTCCCATGAATTTCCAATTATAGGGTTACCAAATAAATCTTCAAAACGTTCCACTTCCAAAAGACTGTGCAACAAACCTGTATCTCTTAAATAGATCTTCGGTGATTTCACCAATCGTTTACCAATATTGTGATAAAAAGGCTCTAAAAGACGGACGATGTAGGCATGTTCTAAAAAATCAATCTGTTTTTTTATGGTAGGCCCTGTTAAACCCATTGACTTCGACAACGTTTGATAACTTAATTGATTCCCATGTATGTGAGAGATCATCCGAACCAATCGTTGCATATCTGCTATTTTACTCTGCAACCCCAACAAAGGTAAATCTCGTTCAATATAGGTTTGAATAAACGATCTTCTCCATCGCACACTTTTTGTTTTTGATTCAGTTAACAAAGCCTCTGGATAACCTCCATTCAACCAATGTTTTTGATAAGATATCACATCTTTAATTTCCTGAAAATGAAATGGCGTCAATTCTTTATAATAGATTCTGCCTGCCAATGACTCAGAGGCATCACGAATCAGCTCAGGCGATGCAGAACCCAATAAAATAAATCGGCCAGGTTCTCTTTTTTGATCTATGACGGCACGAATGATCGGAAACAACTCTTTTTTTATCTGTACCTCATCAATGATAATGCATTTATCTTGGTTGTTCTCAAAAAACAACAATGGATCTGTTAATTTCGAAACATCTCTAGGGTTTTCTAAATCTAAAAAAATCGTCTCTTTGTTAATTTTCTTAGACAACAATCTCGCAAGCGTTGTTTTACCAACTTGACGTGGCCCAACAATACCTAAGACCGGGAATTCTCCCACGATTTCAAGTAATTCCCCGTATATAAACCTATCAATCATAAGACAAATATAAATAAAAACCATGAAAAATTAAAATACTATTTTAATTTTTCATGGTTTTTTAACTCTAAAAATTAAGTTAATAAACTGATATACAAAATAAAAACAAATAATTTTATTCAGAAAATAAATTTAAAAATAAAAACTTTTAATTTACTTTAATCAATCCGCTCCGCTGGATTTGTAATCCTGCGGATACTCTCACTCTCTAGCATTTGGAACAATCAACAAAAAGAAAAAAAGTAGAAAAAACCCGTACATTATGGTTAATTGAAGCCTCAATTAACACGATTAGGTTTACTGCAAAATTCTGAATTCCAATGTCTCTTGCGAGAATCTTACGATTGAGGCCTTTCATAGGTTTGCATAGCATTACCTTAATTTTTATATTCCTAAGCTTCAAATTAGAACGTACGGGTCCTTCTTTCGAAGTAGATCTCATAGCCAATCTCAGATG
>CALPOI020000280.1 GCA_943325145.2 Candidatus Planktophila lacus
TGAAGTACGTGGTTCCAGATTTCAACGCGTTCGTTTTGATTGAACTTGGAATGATAGACGCCTATTGCTTCCCCAAAGTGCAAGGATAATCGTTGAATTAATTGTGTTGTTAATGCAATTTCAGGAAGTAAGTAAAGAACTTGTTTACCTTGTTCCAATTGTTCTTGAATGAGTTCAATGTAGATTTCTGTTTTTCCTGACCCGGTAACTCCATGCAGTAATCCAATTGTTTTTTCTTTAAAAACAGACCTTATTTTGTTCAACGCAGTTTGTTGATGTTCAGACAACGATTTTGGAGCAATAATTTTTTGTTGAGCAGATTCCATTCGGTCCAATTGGAGTCGTTCGCAAATGAGAATATCTTTTTTTACCAATGTATCCAATGTGGAGGTTGATATATTTTCGTTCTCTAATGCTTTTTTTGCAACCGGTTGATCATAGCCTAAAGTTGTGTTGGTCAAATGAAGAAAGGTGATGAGCGCTGTTAATTGTTTTTCTTTTGATTTTGATTGCTCGAATTCTTGTAGTAATCGTTCTAGATTTTCCGTGATTTGGTAATTGGGTGCTAGAAAAAAGTAAGGGGCCGTTTTCGGAGAATACTTATACTGAACTTCTTCTTTAGAAATTAAGATGCGTTGTTCAATCAATTGCTTGATAATTGGTTGAACTGTTTTTACACTCAATAGTGTAGCGATTTCTTTTAAATCTAGTTGGCCTTGAACAGTTAGTGCATCAACGATTTGTTGGTGACGTTCGTTGGTTAGTAGCTTTGTTGGTTCAAAATCAGGATGAAGAACAATTTTTGTTTCTGATGCTAGTTTAAAATTTCCGGGTAAAGCAGCATTCAAAACGTCTCCAATAGGAGCCATGTAATACGCTGAAATCCATTTCCAAAATTCGTATTGTTGAGGAGTAGTTATTGGAGCTTCATCGAGAAGATGTTCAATGTATTTAACTTGATAAGCTACAGGAACTTGTGTGTGAACTCGAACTACTATTCCTGTGTACAATTTTCCTTTTCCAAATGGAACGACGACACGAACCCCAATTTGAAGGTGTTCATTTAACTCAAAAGGGACGCGATAAGTAAATTCATTACGAACAGCAATTGGAAGAATTACATCTGCAAATAACGTTTCGCGATCACTCATTTTTTAGTTGTTAATTCCCGCAGTAAAAGGATGATTTGTTATGGTAAGCATCATCTGTACAGAAATTTAATCCATTCGTTAAAATTCCGACACATAATTCCTTACTCGAATACACATCAATGATTCGAATTGAATTCTGATTCGTACGAGAATTTTTTAATGTGTGTGTTGATGTAAAAATCCCATATAAACGAATGTCGTCTTTTGAAGTGATATTTGTAAAATTTGGTTTTGTTTGTGCGAGTGAAGAAGATGGTTTATTCAATGCAATGTACTTTTCCAAAGTGCTTGATCCGAAGGTAGTTGTTAAATCGATACCGATAAGTTTTCGTTGGATAACATCCGATTGATTTTTCAAGCCATTTTTTATTGTTTTGTAAAAATCTTCCCCATTGATTGAAATATTAATGGATTTTCCAGTTGGAACTGAGGTTTCAGAAATTTTCCAAGGCAGCGTGTCGATTCTAGTTGTGTTATTGGCGAATTTTTGTTGTACCAAAAGATCTAAATGTGTATTTACAAGAGTAGCATTTCCACTATAGACGTTTAAAGAAGTTTGAGCATAACCATCTTTCCCAACATTCGTAGTAGCAAATTGATAGGAAGGATTGTTTAAACCGACTTCCCTTACAATATCAGTAACAGCGGTAACAGTGAATTTGTTATTTAATTTTGCCTGAAAATGGTAAAATACGCCTGACTCTGCTCGTAAAGGTTTGTTTGAAGATGTCCTGAAAAAATAAACTTTTTGCGTTGGACCATAATACAAACCTGCTGCTCTACCTGAAACGATGGTGTCTTTTAATGTCCAAGTTCTAACAGTGTCTCCGTTAATGATTTCAAATACAGTAGCTTCTACATTATCGAAATAATTCGCAGATTCATTTTTTGCTTCTTCGAGTGCATTTGCAGTACCGTTAATAGCTTTGGTTATTTTAATGTATTGTATTGATTCAGAAGGGTCCAATACTCCATAGATGACTGCTGTTTCTTTTTGATCAGATACCACAATGATTTCTTCTTTACAACTTGTAAAAAGTAATAAAAAAAGTAAACTACTTAAGAAGGCGATTGATTTCATTTAGTTTTGTTTATAACGGTTGAATTTCATGCATTTAAGCATCCATTTTGGAAGTTTTTTTTCGGGATTTCTATTTTTTAGATGGATGTACCATCCTAATTTTTTTAATACAGGAACTTTATGGGTCTCTACAAATTCAATCAATGTTCCATCTGGATCTTCTACATAACTAAATCTTCCAGCAGCCTCTCCCATATCAAATGTTTCACCTGTGTCAACAGTAAAAGGGTATCCCGCTTTTTCACACTCTTTTTTTAATGCATTCATTCCCTGAACATCGAAGCATAAATGGATAAAACCCCAATCACCCCAGTAGCGATTTTCAAATATTTTTCGGCAATTTGTTGTGTCAATAGCTTGAATAAGTTCAATTTGACTTTCGCCTAGCAATTCAGAGAAGGGTCCTTTTCGAAGTTGACTGTGTTTTAATAACACACGTCTTACTTTTTTAGTACCTCCATTTAAGTTTGCAAAAGCTTTAAATTCATTTGTTTCATCGTAAACAATCGTGTCGTAACCAAGTAGATTTTGATAAAAATCTAACGAACGATTGATGTCAGACACACCAATAATTGCCCCCGCAACACCTCCAGTTTTCCCTTCAAAATCAGTTTTAGAAAAAACATCTTTACTTTCAATGATTTCAAATAGATTTTCGTTAGGATCTTGCACAAAAAAATGCAATGATTTATCCGATTTTTCTTCTAATTCACTTAAAAGTTTTAGATTATTCTTTTTGAAGTATGCGTAGGTCGCTTTTATATCTCTTGATTTAATCTTACAAGCGTAGATACCAAAGTCACCCAATTGTATGTCAATTTTTGCTTTTTCGGTTGCACGTGAAGTGAATTGCCAGATTTCGAAACCTCCGCCTCCTTCCATGCTTAGAGCAAGCGTTGCAGTTCTATTTTGGATTACACCTCCTGTATAGTCAAGCATTAATGGAGCAGGTGCTGCTTCTTCAAAAACTTTTATGTCGATGCCAA
>CALPOI020000281.1 GCA_943325145.2 Candidatus Planktophila lacus
ATAAATCTCATCCCATAAAGTTGCATCGTAGTTTTTGAAATTTTTAAACGCATAATGTTGACGATCAATACATGATGGAATATTTGCTGCAAGCATTGCCGCTTCGATCAAAATTGTGCCAGAACCACAAAAAGGATCCATGAAAGCAGATTTTCTATCCCAACCAGACATTCTGATTAAAGAAGCTGCGATCACTTCATTCATTGGTGCTTCTCCAGTTTCAAATCGGTATCCTCTCTGAAAAAGTGGTGCTCCACTTGTATTTAACGATATTGTTACAAAATCCTCTTTGATATATAAATCAAAAACAACTTGTGGAGATTTTAATTGTACATCTGGTCTTTTACCTGTTTTTTCACGAAAAACATCTACAATAGCATCTTTTAACAACAAATGAGGATATTGAGAATGAGAAAATAGTTTAGAATTCACTGCACCTCGAATGGCAAAGGACTTATCAATTGTAAAAAACTGTGTCCAATCTATTTTTAATGCTTGTTTATAAACATCTTTTTCTTCTTTGATTCGGAAGGTTTTAAATTCTACTAAAACACATATTGCGCATCTCAAATGTAAATTCAAAAAATAAACATCTTTCCATGTCCCCTCAATTTGCACTGCTCGATTCAATAATTTTGAGTCGGTGTACCCTAGTTCATTCAACTCTTCCTGTAATACTTGTTCAGCACCAAAAAAAGTTTTTAAAGTAATCTTGATTTTTTCCATCTATAAAAAGTTGATTTTCGCTCTTCTTCAAAACGATCTACAACAAAGATACGTTCAAAATTATCAAATAAAAAAAAGTATTGACAATAGAAGAAAATATGACTTAAATTTGTAGCTAATGAATGGTATAAAACAACTCTTTGTTTCAATTGTTAAACTCCTAATTGGCAGCACATTTTTACTGTCGTCAAGTTTTATATATAGTCAAAAAATAGGGCTTGTTTTAAGTGGTGGGGGTGCCACAGGCTTCGCTCATATTGGTGTTTTAAAAGCACTTGAAGAAAATAATATTCCAATTGACTATATTACAGGCACCTCATCTGGAGCATTAATAGGCGGACTTTATGCAATTGGGTATAGTCCTTCAGAGATTGAAACATATGTAAAAAGCAAACGTTTTGAAACAATTACAAAAGGTGAATTAGAAGTACAAAACAATTATTTTTTCAATAAGGATGAAACTGACGCTTCATTACTGCACCTTTCATTTTCTGCAGATAGTGCTTTCAAACGTTTTTTACCAACAAAATTCATGAATTCCACTTTTTTGGATTATGAAATGCTCACCACTTTTGGACCTGCAGGAGAAATTGCAAATGAAGATTTTTCAAAACTATTCATCCCATTCCGATGTGTTGCATCCGACATCTCTAATAAAAAATGCGTCGTCTTAAAAAACGGGAAGTTGAATTTAGCAATTAGAGCATCTATGACATTCCCTTTTTTTATTCAACCTATCAAATTCAATAACCAATTACTATTTGACGGTGGGTTGTACAACAACTTTCCTGCGGATGTCATGGTAAATGATTTCGCTCCAGATTTCATTATTGGAAGTAATGTATCAAGTAATTATAAATCTCCTGAGGAACATGACTTATTAAGTCAACTAATTAATATGATGGTTATCCCTACCGACTTTTCTATACCTGAAGGAAAAGGAATCATCATTGCTCCAAAAACAAATGTAACCACCTTTAATTTTTCTGATATTGAATCAGCAATCAATGCGGGATATACTGAAACATTAGCACAATTAGAACTAATAAAAAAATACATTCCGATTGCACAAAACAAAGCTATTTTTTCAAAAAAAAGAACCGAGTACCGTGAAAAATTAACTGGCACAAAGATTGTTGCTGTAGAAAGTACGTCCTCAGACAAAAAATTAAATCATTTCGTTCAACGAAATATTTTACCTAATAAACTTGCTACTGATAGTATCACATTTGCTAAAAGGTATTTCAGACTAAATAGCTACGAAGGAATTGAATTTTTAACACCAAGTTTAACACGCATTAAAGACAGCAATTATCTTTTAACACTAAAACCATTAAAGGCAAAGGAATTCGGTATAGAAATCGGTGGTGTATTCTCTTCGAAAGCGATCAATACAGGTTACATTGGTTTGAGTTACTTACTCCTTAAAAATCAAAGTTTAAAAATCAAAGGCGACTCCTATTTTGGACGGTTTTATGGAGCAGCAAAACTATTGGTAGACTATAAAATACCAATCACCTATCAAATCGGATTCTCTCCCTATTTCGTTTTAAATAGATGGGATTATTTTAAAAGTTTTTCAAGCTTTTTTGAAGATGTAAAACCTTCCTATTTAATCCAAAACGAAATGTATTATGGGATTCAATTAAAACATCCAATTGGAAACATTGGGAAAAGCGTCTTCGATTTAAGGAATTTCACCACCAACGATCAATACTATCAAACAGAAAATTTCAGTACAAAAGACACTTCAGATTTCACCCTATTTTCTGGATACTCCATTAAATGGGTCGGAGAACTAAACACACTCAATAGAAAGCAATTTGCATCCAAAGGAAAACTATTGTCTGTTAAAGTTCAATTTGTTGATGGAACGGAAGACAGTGAATCAGGATCATCCTCTTCAAATAGGTATAAAATACTTCAAAAACACAACTGGTTTTCAATTCAAGGTGAAGGTCAATGGTTTATTTTTAACAATAACACCTTTAATTTAGGCTTACACATGAAAGGTGTGATGAGTAATCAACCTCTTTTTTACAATTACAAAGCATCACTTCTCGCAATGAACGATTTTTCCCCATTTGTAGATGCTCAAAGTACTTTTTTACAAGAATACCGGTCTAACAAACATATAGGTATTGGGACTAATTTAATTTTTTCAATCAAAAAAAACATTGACTTTAGAATAGATGGTTATTTGTACCAAGCATTTAATCAATTGAATCAAAATAATGCCCTTTCATTTTACTATGAACGCCCACAATTATTTAAAGACTTTTTACTCGCTTCGCATCTTATTTACCACAGTCCAATTGGACCTGTTCGTATTTCTGCTAACTATTTTCCTCAACAAAGAAATCCTATTTATTTTCACATCTGTTATGGTTACCTCTTATTTAATGAGCGTGCTTATCGTTAATTTGATGAAAAATGAAAATGAATCTAAGTTCTTATGCTTACATTTGTCTAGCAAGTAAACAACTATCAA
>CALPOI020000282.1 GCA_943325145.2 Candidatus Planktophila lacus
GAAAACTCATTCAACAATTGACTAAAAATAAGTTTGTTGCTAAAAATATTGTGGGTACTATAATTAATAATGCCGAAATTGTTTTTACTGCGACAGGTACAAGTCCATTGGATTTAAAGTATTTTGCTGTTAACTTAAAAGGAAATCAACGAGAAATTACTAAAAATCCAGGAACTCACTCTTTGGTTATTGGATTCGATGGTGCTTGTTATTACGACGAGTTTTCTAGTCACTCAATACCAAATAAATCTTTATTATTGAATCCGCTTGGACTCGAATATAAAGAACTTTTAGTGTCAACTGATAAGTTGGTTGACTATCAAATCGGTGAAACAGTAATCGATAAAATAAAAACCAATGAAGGAACTGATCTATATTACCGTTTGATCAAGCCGAGCCATTTTGATCCAAGCAAAAAATACCCAGTGATGGTATATGTGTATGGCGGTCCACATGCTCAGATGATTCAGAACGAATGGTTGGATGGTTCTAATTTATGGATGCATTGGTTAGCAGAAAAGGGTTATTTGGTCTATACCATCGATAATAGAGGTTCGGCGAATCGTGGTTTTGAGTTCGAAAGTGTGATACACAGACAACTTGGTACGGTTGAAATGGAAGACCAATTATTAGGAGTTAAGTTTTTGAAATCATTGCCTTACGTTGATTCTAACCGATTAGCCATTCATGGATGGAGTTTCGGAGGATTTATGACAACATCTATGATGTTAAGAAAACCTGGAACTTTTAAAGTTGGAGTAGCGGGTGGTCCAGTTACAGATTGGAAATATTATGAAATTATGTACGGTGAACGTTACATGGATTTACCAGAAGAAAATCCAGAAGGATATAAAACAGCTTCATTATTGAATCATGCACAAAATTTAAAAGGAGATTTATTATTGATTCATGGAACCAACGATGATGTAGTTGTTATGCAACATAATTTTGCTTTGGTTAAGAAATTTGTAGAATTAGGAATACAAATGGATTTTTTCCCTTACCCGATGCATAAACACAATGTATATGGAAAAGATCGTGTTCACTTAATGGAAAAGGTATTGAACTATATCATAGAAAATAATAAGTAATTGTAATATAAAAACAGAATCAAAGTGATTACACTTGAAACTTATATCAACGCTTTCCGCTTAATGAGTACTGCTAAAACAATGGCAGAAAAGTACGAAGCGCATAAAGAAATTACTTCGAAATACGTACATGCAACTTCCCGTGGACATGAAGCAATTCAATTGGCTTTGGGGATGCAATTATTGAATCAAGATTGGGTAGCTCCCTATTACAGAGACGATAGTATTCTTCTTGGGATTGGAATGAAGCCGTACGAACTAATGTTGCAAGTTTTCGCAAAAAAAGACGACCCTTTTTCAGGAGGAAGAACGTATTATTCACATCCATCTCTTAATCGAGAGGATATGCCTAAAATTCCACACCAATCCTCTGCTACAGGGATGCAAGCGATACCTACAACTGGTGTAGCAATGGGGATTCAGTACAAAGAATTACAAGGATTATCTGAAGATTATAACGGTAAAAATCCAGTTGTTGTTTGTTCCTTAGGAGACGCTTCATGTACCGAAGGAGAAGTGGCGGAAGCGTTTCAAATGGCATCTTTAAAGCAGTTTCCAATTTTATATTTGGTGCAAGACAATGGTTGGGACATTTCTGCGAATGCAAAAGAAACACGCTCTCAAGATGTAACAGGTTATGCGAAAGGTTTTCACGGTATTGAAGTAAGAACCATTGATGGAAGTGACTTCAAAGCTTCTTTTGAAACTATTCAAGAGGTGATTGAAATTATACGAAAAGAACGTCGACCGTTTATCGTACATGCTCATGTTCCGTTATTGGGACACCATACTTCTGGAGTGAGAAAAGAATGGTACAGAGATGATTTGGAGGAGGCAGCTACAAAAGATCCTTATCCTAAGTTGAGAGATAAATTAATTGAACTGGGAGTTGAATTAGTAGAAATTGAAAAAATAGAAAAGGATATTTTCGAATTAGTAGCAAATGATTACGATAAAGCATTGAATGCAGCTGATCCTATTCCTTCCTCGATTCAAGATTATATTTTTGCTCCATCACCAATAACTGAAGAGCTAGGTGTAAGGGAACCGGAAGGTAAAAAGAAAACGGTAATGGTGGATAGTGCGTTATTCGCAGTTCGTGAATTAATGCACAAACATCCGGAAGCTCTACTTTATGGACAGGATGTTGGAGGAAGATTAGGTGGAGTATTTAGAGAGGCAGCAACCTTAGCTCAAACATTTGGAGACCAACGTGTTTTTAATACACCAATTCAAGAGGCATTCATTATCGGGAGTACGGTAGGTATGTCTGCTGTTGGGTTAAAGCCCATCGTTGAAGTGCAATTTGCGGACTATATTTGGCCAGGTCTAAATCAATTATTTACTGAAGTAAGTAGGTCATATTATTTGTCTAATGGAAAATGGCCTGTAAGTTGTATTATTCGTGTTCCAATAGGCGCTTATGGCTCCGGAGGACCCTACCATTCATCGAGTGTTGAATCGGTATTGACGAATATTAGAGGAATTAAAATTGCTTATCCATCAACAGGTGCTGATTTAAAAGGCTTGTTAAAATCTGCTTTTTATGACCCTAATCCAGTGGTGATTTTGGAACATAAGGGCTTGTATTGGTCGAAAATTCCTGGTACAGAAGGGGCAATGTCCATTGAACCTGATGAAAATTACGTAATTCCTTTTGGAAAAGCGCGTCAAGTTCAAGCGGCATCAAAAGAGTATACAGAAAAGGGAGATTCATGTGTGATTATTACATACGGAAGAGGGGTGTATTGGTCTTTGGAAGCTTCAAAGCAATGGGAGAATCGAGTAGAAATAATCGATTTGAGAACATTGAATCCATTGGATCATGAATGTATAAATGAAGTGACAAGAACACATGGAAAAGTGATTTTGGTAACTGAAGAATCAGAAGAAGCAAGTTTTACTTTAGGTTTAGCTGGAAGAATTCAAAGAGATAACTTTAGATTTTTGGATGCTCCAATAGGCATCGTTGGCTCAGTTGACACTCCTGCAATTCCTTTAAATTCAATTCTTGAGGCGGAATTATTGACGAATTCTGGTAAAGTTGCACATGCAATCGAAAAAATATTGAATTACTAGTTTTGTATTTCCAGTAAAATGAACAACTTGTATTGAAACATTA
>CALPOI020000283.1 GCA_943325145.2 Candidatus Planktophila lacus
ACTTCCTTAGTTTTTTTAAAAGCATTTCAAAAATTATATACGTATGAATGTAGGGGGAATGGTATTGGTGCATGGTTGTTCAGGATAGCAATCAATGAAACAAACCAATATTTTAGAAGTAAAAAACAATCACGATTTAATATTGATTTAATGGCAAGTGAAGATCTTTTTGAGGAGTTAGAAAAAGAGGGATTAGAAGAAAAATTAACAATAGCTTTGAGTAGATTATCTGACAACAATCTAAGATTAATTCAATACAGGTTTTTTGAAAAAATGTCTTTTGCAGAAATAGGTGAAAAATTAAATATCACTGAAAATAATGCAAAAGTGAAATGTCACCGGTCTGTGCTTAAATTAAAAGTGGTTTTTAATGATTTATAATTGCTGTTTGAATTGTTTAATCAATTGTTTAATAGGGTGGGAGATATAACCAGGTAAAGGAATGTTTTTACTTTGAAATAGCTCTTTTATAATAGTTTGATTATTATATCCATAGGAACCAACTATACCTACCGGTAGATTTTTTTTAAATGAAGTTTGAAGTGTTTCAATGAATATTTTTAGGTTGTTTCGATGTAGTTCAAATATTTCAGAATTATTTAATAAAGAATTCGTTTTCTCGGCAATTGAACCAATGAATTGTTTACCATTGATTCCATACACCTTGTTCATTATTTCTTCTTTATTACCTAAAATTTCATGTAATTTCGAACATAATTGTTCTTCAAATTTTTGATTTAATAATTGGTTTATTAATGTTTTTCCAAAATAAAAACCACTTCCTTCATCTCCTATTAAATATCCCAATCCTCCAATGAGTTTATTTATTTGTCCATTTTTATAATGTATTGCTACTGATCCTGTTCCTAAAATTCCAACAATACCTTCATTCTGTTCAAATAATGCTTGAGCTGCTCCTATCAAATCACTTTTGATATGGTTATTTTTTAGTCCTATTGCATCAAAAAACAATTTGGTTTTTAATATATTGGTTGAATTTAGGCAGCCAGCACCATAAAAGTGTAATTCTATTGTAGAATATCTTGCTATAAGTTTTTTTAAAAATAGAACAAAATTAGTGTTTGATTGATTTTCTAAATTATTTGCGTGAAAACTCGTGGTTTCAGTTTCAACTACTAGGTCTTCTGCCAAAATTGCCCATGAAGTTTTTGTGCCCCCACTATCAGCTATAATTGTAAGTGAAGAATCGATTGGAATATTTTTAAATAATTCCAAGTTTAACTCATGATCTTTATTTTGCAGCATTTTTCAAGCATTTTTTCACTTTCAATTCATGTTCAATGCGTTGTTCAGGTGTTTTATTCTCGGAAGTGAGAAATTCTTTACATTTTACTTCGACATGTTCCCATCTTTTCATTAATCTATTTGTCTCTGCATCGGTGACGGTTTTTTCAAAGGCAGAATTAATTGAATCATTTGCTAAAACACATTTACAGAAATCCCATTGTTCTCCAAATTTTTCAATTATTTTATTATGGTTTTCTGTTTTTTCATTTTTTTTCGAAATAATTTTTATTTCTTTTATTTCAGGTTTAACGCTATCTTTTTTTACTAATTGTTTTTCGGTACTAGTTGAATTAGTTTTTGATTTTTTTTCAGTGCATGAAAAACATATCACCCAAAAGATAAATATAGAGTAGGTGAATTTCATATTTTTTGTTTTTAAGATTGGTTAAATGTGGTTTTATATTGAAAAATTAATCAGCGTCAATTTTTCGATTCAAAATTAATAAAGTTCATCACATACTTCATTTTCTATTTTGAATATAAAAATCATTTGTATTAAGATTATTATTGAACTTCGTAAAGAGTTGTAACAATTACTCCTTTATAGGCTTTGTAACTTGTTCGTAATAATTCTTTTTTGAGCGCCTTAAAGTTAAATGGGTAAGCTTCAATGTCGATGCCACTATTTTTTTTGAGTCGGATACCCTGACCACTTAGTATGTCTAAATTTGGTATAAATTCACCATCTGGTAGATGTTCTGTTAGGATAATGTATTTAAATTGATAAAGTTTTTTCAAGATGGATTCAATTTCAGTATTGCATAAATGTTGAAGTACTTGTCGAATAATCACACATTCAGTTTTTGGTAGTGCTTCGCTGGCGATATCTAAGCATTTAAATCTGATTTTTTCAGTCTCATGTTTGATTTGATTGTATAGAATTAGTTCATCTACTATGTCAATTGCTATATACTTGGATGTAAAGGGTGCAATTTCTTTACCAATGTTAAAATCTCCGCATCCTAAATCACAAACAGTTAACAAAGGACTGAATTTATTAAGGAAACTAATTACAGTTTCAATATAAGGTACTATTATTTCAAGATCATGTGACCCAGATCCAGAATAAAAAGGAGTGTTATTTTCTCCCCACAATCCTTGATTATAGACTTGTTCCATTACTTTCTTGGTGGGCCAGGGTATTTTATTTTTTTTCACAATGATTTCAAGAAAAAGATTCAATCCGTAAAAATATCGACTTTATTAGCATGAAAGCTCTGGTTTGAAATTATGGTGCTTAGATTTTTTAATTCAAGGTTATTATATGCTAAAACAATAAGGAGTAATGAACTTTGAAAGAATCGGAATGTTTATCTTTACAAATAAAAAGTGAATTAATGGATTTTTCAATTGTACCAGTTCAGCAGATGAATACGATGCATAAAAATACACTAATGGAAACATTGAGTATTGTGTTTACGCATTCTGGAGAAAATTTTTTAGTTGCAAAGATGCCTGTTACTACTTCTCATCATCAACCTATGGGTTTGTTACACGGTGGAGCAACAGCTGCTTTAATCGAAACGATTGGATCAATGGGTTCAGCAATGATGTGTGACCTATCAAAAGAAGCACCAGTAGGGTTAGAACTGAATGTAAATCACATCAAAGGAGTAAAACAAGGAGAAGTTATAGGAACAGGAAAAATAATTCATAAAGGTCGTTCAACACATTTATGGCAGGTGGATGTTCACAATTCTGACAATATTCTCATTGCAACTGGTCGATTAACAGTCATGATAATTCAAAGATAATTGACAAAAGATTTTTTAATATATCGTTTACCAAATTCCCCGATTGTAATGTTGAATGGCAAATTGGAGAATGCTAGTTTAAGCGAAATGTCTGAAGGATTTATTTTTTCTTCAGATAAAGGTTCAGAAATATATAGATTTAAT
>CALPOI020000284.1 GCA_943325145.2 Candidatus Planktophila lacus
AAATACGATTCCTGCATTAAATTAATCATATAATATGCAACCCTTTTGTTAGTTAATGAATCACAAGCCATGACAGGATGCTTATAAAAAGGTGTATCAACGTTACAATTGAAATATTCTGGATAAAGAAAGTACGTAGAATCAAATGATGGATATGTTGTTGAACCTTTTTTACCAAGATAAAGTTTAAATGGCTGTTTTGTAACACTATCCACACATGCTAAACTTGGTAAATTGTACTTCTGCTCTTTCAAAGTGACAATTGAAATTTCTACATAATTTTGAGATCCAACTTCACCACCAGCACCATTTTCAGAGAAATAATTTTTCAATGGTTCATTATAGTTTGGACCTTCACCATAGAGTACTATTGTATACCATCCTTTTTCCAAAATAGTACAAGGAATTGAATCTTTAGTACATTCAAGTGAAGAATTAATTCTTTTTAAAGTTTGAATTCCTTCAGTTGCTTTTCCAGAAAATAAGGAATATGTGTTCAAATTTGTAATGTTTGTACCTAATGATAAAATTCGAATATTGGTCGTTTTACTCAGATAAAACTGTCTAAAAGAAAGTTTTACTTTTTGATTTTCTCCATTTAAACCATTACATGGAGCCAAACCATCAATAACATAAGGGTTATCATAACAAGTAAAATAATCTTTTTGGCTAATTATTTTATTTATTCCTGTTTGATTAATTTTTTTGATTATGTCACCTAAATCTTCAGCAGTTTCAGGTTTATTAAATTTAGATTTTGTATTAACTAGCGTGAAAGAAGTATTTATTGGTTTTGTAATAGATGTCGAATCAAAAAAATTAATATTGGTATATCTACCAGGAGTAATACATGCAGTTGCAATATGTGGGCTACTATTTTTTGAGTAACATTGAGTTACATCAATTAGACCTTTAAATGTTTCAGGATAAAAATGTTTGTTTTGTGTTTTTGACAATTCATTAGCATCACCTTTATATAATTTATTCCAATTAGCATATTCACTATAAAATGGCCAATTAACATTTAAAAATATATATCCTGAATCTCTAATTTGAAATTCATTATAAACAGCTTTTTTTGCATTAGGACTACATTTTATTCCTTCTGGAAGAAGAGTGTTTTCACAGCCAACAGTATCACGTATTGAATTATATTGTTTGTTTAAAATTAAATCATTAAAAGTATTATTAGTTTTGTTTATTAGGTCAAATTTATTTTGACTACTTAATGAAAAATTACTCAATAACTGAACTTTTGTCGCCGAAATTGTTAAATCAATTTGTTGACCTAAATGCTCATACCAATCGCAGTAATTCAAAAGATTATTCTTGTCAATAAATAATTTATTTAAACCTCTTTCATTTTTAATAAATTCCTCTAAACCAAGTATCTGTACAGAATACTTTCCTGCAGGAACACAATAAAGTCGATTAATTTCATTTGAACGATTTATTAAAATTTGAGAATACAAATCTGATAAAGTATCAATATTTCCACAATTTGCAGCTTGTTTTTTATAAATCCGAACTAATGGATTGGTCGTATACCATGGATAATTTACTGAGAACTTTAGAGTAGAAGGACTTTTCAACTCAAAAGTATACCAAATACCTAAATTGTACTTATATATTTGGCCATTAATTTTTGTTTGAATTCCCTTTGAGGGAGATGTATTACCACAGGGAGAATTTTTCATTCTAGTATTACATGAAAAATAATCAATCACATTAATTTCAGATTCTTTTAGCAAACCTAATCGATTTTTACCAAAAATCTTAGTTGGTGAATAACCATTGCTTGAAGTATTACCTAGCTTTTGCAAACCTAATTCAAATTCATCTGTAATAGACTTATGAGCAGTCACTTGAATACTATATGTAGTATTTGATTGAATTTGCTGGCATGAAAAAAACCTAAAAAATGACACATTACTATTTAATGTATCAACAGAACATGATCCTATCTCTTGCAAACTATTAAATGGTAGAAGTCTACTATCTCCTTTGAACAATCGAAAACCGAATACTGATTGCTTTTTTGGGTCAAAATTTAAGAAACGATAAGTAAAACCAATATAATCTAAATAATTATCAGTAGTAAAAACATACCAAAATGTTTGGGTATAATTATTGTCTAAAGAAGAACATTTTTCTAAATTATTTTCTGTTGAAAAACAACCCAATTTAATTTTGCTATTTTCAAAACATTTATTACCAGTTAAAACACCAAAATCATACGGAAAATTTAGTTTATCGTATGTCTTTTCAGGATAATCTAATTCTAATTCAACATATAATTTTCCCTTTGGAATATTTAATGCAGAAATCTGTACTAAATATTCACCTGGTTTCATACATGGGTAAAATGATGAACCAAAAACGCTTTGAGAAGCTAGCATTGCATCTTCAGCTTGAGAAGATTTTGGAAGACATTTATCAGCTAAATAAACGGTAAATCCTGCTGAATTACCTGGGATTTCATTTCCATTCTGTTTTAAAGAAAAAGTACATTTTCGTGTGGTCGGTAATTTAAATTTGTACCAGATAGATTTTTCAGTTTGTCCAGCAGTTTGAATCGTTGAATAAAAATTTTCGTCTTTCTCAACCGTAGCCGTTGAAATATCAGTTTCAACAGATGTAAATGTTCCAATTTGATAACCTCCTAAACCAATCGGAATCAAAATTGCATTAGCACAATTATCATTTGAAGGTTGACAATAAACTATTAAATTAACAAAAATAGTAATCAAACAAAATAGTGACTTAAGCATTAAATTTTAAGATTAAATAAAAACAAATTAGATTAAGGAATTTAAAAACCATTTCCTAAATTATTGAAAAACAAATATAATTCTTATTTGTGATGAAAAATCATTTTTTAATCATTTTTCTATAGTTTTTTCAAAAGCTTTAATATCAAGAAGAGATATTTGTTTAACTTGAAATTGTTTAATTTTTTAAAAAGAATGTTTGAATAGTATAAACTCTTAAAAAAAACATTTTCGCTATCAAAAAAGAAAGTCATTAAACAAAAAATAAAATGCTTATCCGCTACTTTCCCTAATTAAAACGTAAAATTTTTACGTACTTCTAACTCTATTTTTGTGTAAAAAATAGAAACTATGAGACTTTTAGAATTTTATAACGTATTTCCAGATGAGCAGACATGTAAGTTGGAGTTCATCAA
>CALPOI020000285.1 GCA_943325145.2 Candidatus Planktophila lacus
ATTTGCTCAAAATGAAAAAACAGTTGAAACGTATATTGAACGTGTGCAAAAAGGGGAAATCCCTGTTTTTAGAGGGCATTTACTATCTGAAGAAGATTTAATCATCCGCAGACATATCCTTAAACTAATGTGTCATTTTGAAACTGTGGTAACTGAAGAATGGTTATTAATGGATATTCGTTTACGTTTAGCGGAGATGATTAAAGATGGTTTAGTTGTTTCCGAAAATAATACAATAAAAATTACTGATGCTGGGATTCCATTTGTAAGAAATGCTTGTATGGCATTCGATCTAGACCTCATCGGAACCGAGCAACGTGAAAGATTATTCTCGAAAACTGTTTAAAATAAACACCATGTCGGAGACTTGTTATCATTGTCGAGATTCAATTATAGGAAAAGGTTTTGTACTCGCTGAAAAAAAATTTTGTTGTACGGCTTGCAGAACGGTCTATCAATTATTGTCTGAAAACAATATGGACACATACTATACCCTTGAAAATAAACCAGGTATAAAACCATTATCAAGCAGTGAAAACAAATATGCATTTTTAGAACTTACTAGCATACAGGATCGATTTGTACAATTTAGAGACAATGGAATTGAACGTGTTACTCTTTTTCTACCTTCGATACATTGTTCTTCGTGTATCTATTTACTAGAAAATAGCACGAAAATTGAATCTAATATTAGTACGTGTCAAGTGAATTTCACAAAAAGAGAAGCAACAATTTCCTATAAAACTGATTCAGGATTTAACTTAGCTAAATTAGCAAGCTTTTTAGATAAAATTGGATATACCCCCAATTTTGGAAACCGAAATGATTCTGAGAAAAAGTTAGATAAAAAATTCTTATACAAACTTGGAATTGCAGGTTTTGCCTTTGGAAGCATCATGCTTTGGAGTTTTCCTGAATATTTAGGAATTGAAGATATGAATCAAACAATGAGGGACTTTACCTCTTATCTCTCTTTTATAGTATCATTACCAGTTCTATTTTACTCAGCAAGTGACTATTTTGTGTCTGCATTTAAAGCATTAAAATATAAAAGCTTGAATTTAGATGTTCCCATAACCATTGGAATTATTGCACTTTATGGACAAAGTTGTTACACCATTTTTACAGGTGGTGGTCCTGGGTATATGGATTCATTTGCGACATTTATTTTTTGGTTATTAATTGGAAAATGGTTTCAAAACAAAACCTATAAAACACTCTCATTTGAAAGAGATTACACTTCCTATTTCCCAGTAGCGATCACCAAATTTGAGGACAAAAAGGAACAAATTGTTGAAATCGAAACATTGCAAGAGAATGATACCATTTATGTTCGTAATGAAGAAGTTATTCCTTGTGACAGCGAGTTATTGTCTGAAGAAGCAAAAATTGACTATAGTTTTGTTACCGGAGAATCCACCCCTGTACAGAAGAAAAAAGGAGATTTTATCTACGCGGGAGGCAAATTAATAGGTAAAAGAGTTGCATTTAAAGTGCTTAAACCGTGTAATCGAAGCCAGCTGACACAACTTTGGAATGAAGTAGTATCTGATGACAAGGAGAAACACCAAGTCACTACACAAGATAAAATCTCGGTTTACTTTATGGCCATAGTCATGACGATTTCTTTTATTGCAGGAATAGTTTGGGCATTTATAGACCCAGCCAAAATTACTACAGTAATTGTTTCAATTTTAATCGTAGCATGTCCTTGTGCACTAGCTCTTTCAAGTCCATTTACATTAGGAAATGTTTTGCGTGTTTTAGGAAGAAAAGGATTGTATTTGAAAAACACAAAAGTAATTGAGCGTATCAATGAAGTTACCGATATTGTGTTTGACAAAACGGGTACCCTAACCACAGGATTGTTAGACAGTATTGAGTACCAAGGAATCGAACTCGATAATTTCTATAAAAAATGTGTTCTAACAGTTAGCAATTCATCTACCCATCCTTTATCTAGAGGGGTCGTTAATTTTTTAAAAACAAGTTCCAATTTAAAAAGTATAGAAATGGAGTCTTTCGAAGAAATTTCAGGAAAAGGAATTGTTGCTTTTATTGGAACTACTGAAGTAAAAATTGGATCGAAAACTTTATGTAATGCTCCAAAAAACGAATTACTATCCGACGAAACCGCAGTACACCTCAATATCAACGGCGTATATCTAGGGAAATTCATTTTTCATTCTGAATTAAGACAAGGAATTGAAAAAATGATACTTGGACTTAAAAATTATCATTTACATATTTTATCCGGAGATAATGAAAAAGACAAAACAATTTTGAAAGCAATATTTCCAAAAAATACTAAAATACTTTTCAATCAATCTCCAACCGATAAATCCGAATACATTCAACAACTCAAAGAAAAAAAACGCCATGTATTAATGATTGGTGATGGCTTAAACGACGCTGGTGCATTGGGAAAAGCAGATGTTGGGATTGCTGTATCAGAAGATATTTTTCGCTTTACACCATCTTCAGATGCAATTTTAGAAGCCTCTACCATAAAGTCTTTAGCCAATTTTTTAATTGTTTCTAACTATGCAAAAACAGTTCTAAAAACATGTTTGGCATTTTCGATTAGTTACAACCTCATCGGTTTGTCATTTGCAACATCAGGAACAATGACGCCACTTGTTGCGGCAATATTAATGCCAATTAGTTCAATAACAGTTGTAGGATTGAGTACATTTTTGGTATTGATTAAGGGAAATGGTAAAAAGTAATAAATTCGTGATGATATAAATTTCTGACTTTTTGATTCAAAGTTGAATCATTTGATATACAATTAGTTATTAAAAAATACAATATAGTCATGTAATATTTGATCACACACATTCTAAGACCGTTGCAAAAACCCTTACTCATCGTTGAATCAAATTTTAACATCCTCATTTACATGAGTAAACTGCGGTGTAAAATTTTTAATCCGCCTCGATTAACAACTTTTGCAACGGTCTTATTCTATTTATAAATTAACCGATATACTTTAAAAATTCATTCTTAACGGAATCTTTCTTAAAAGCTCCACTGTAAAAAACTGTCACTGTAGAAGAGGTATCGTCTTTGATTCCTCTAGAAGAAACGCACAAATGTTTTGCGTCAATATATACTGCTATATCCTCTGTTCCTAATACTTTTTGTAGTTCA
>CALPOI020000286.1 GCA_943325145.2 Candidatus Planktophila lacus
CTAATACGTGTTGCCATTTTTTTTGTTTATAAGTTGAGGTACGAAACCTCTGTTAATAATTAATAATTGAGTGCAAATTTAGCTAAAAAAAACATACTAAATAAATTTCTTTTAGTTTAGTGCAGAATATTTTTGAATTTTATAAAAACTGTGCTGTTATTGATGAATTTTTACACACATTTTTACAGCATTGTTCAAATCAATCATTCCAGCAGTCATGCACATTTCACTGAAATTAGCGGTGTATGTTTTCCCTGGAACTTCCTGAACACTAGAATCATACTTTCGAACAGATTGTATAATAACATATTTTATTTGTTTCATTGAAAGTTCTGGAAAATAAGATTTCAAAAAAGCTGCTGCACCTGCTACCATTGGAGCTGCCATTGACGTACCATCCAATTTTTTATATTTATTATTAGGAACTGTACTGTATATATCTTTCCCAGGCGCAAAAAGATCTACTTGTTTTCCATAATTTGAAAAGTCAGCAACCAGTTTTTTTGAATTATTCGTAGCTGCCCCTATTGTCAGATACAAACTTACAGAATCTTCTAATGCTAACTGAGGCATTGGGAAATTTGGATGTACATCTATATTTAAAGCATCATTACCAGCCGCATGAATGATAAGAACATCTTTACTTTCAGCATATTTTAAAGCATTGAAAACTTCTTTTCGATTTATAGAATATGATTTTCCAAAAGACATGTTAATTATATGCGCTCCATTATCTACCGCATATCTAATCGCTAATGCAATGTCTTTATCGTACTCATCACCGTTTGGGACCGCTCGAAGTGACATAACCTGAACATTGGTCGCTATACCATCTATCCCTAACTGATTCCCTCTTACGGCAGCAATTATTCCAGCAACATGTGTACCATGAAGCGCTTCTGGGCCTTCAACATTATTGTTCCCATAATTAATTTGCTTAAAATCGAATGGATTATCTCCAACGTATTGACGGTCATTGTAGGATAAATTTAAATTGTACGCCAACATGTCATCAACCTGTTTGGACTGTTCATTCACATCTTCTTCTGTTAATTTATCATTAAAAATAGCAAGTGCTAATTCTTTTAGTTGAATATGATTTACATCTGAAGGTTGCCAATTTTCTATGTCCTTCTTAGTATAATCTGTTTTATTTAAGACTTCAGAAAGTAAAGTTGGAAGGTATTTAAACACCTCTTTTAATTGATCGTATTGAGTTTTGTATTGCGTATAATTTTCAATCTCTTCTTTCAATTCCTTTTTAGCCTTCAAATAAGTTTGGTATTCATTCCAGTCCTCTTTAGATACTTGTTTGGGCTCTAATCGTTCGTACTTATCTCTTAATTCTTTTACAACTCTTGTTTTTTCCAAACAAGCCATTTCTTGATTTTCACCTTTTGAATTCCCTAAAAAATTCCAACCATAAACATCATCTATGTATCCATTTTTGTCATCATCAATACTGTTATCGGGAATCTCTTTCAAATTTGTCCAAATTTTACCTTTTAAATCTTCATGCTCAATATCAACACCGGAATCAATTACTGCAACTATGACAGATGATGACTTCTTGTTTTTAACAGCTTTATAGGCTTTATCAGTCCGCAACCCCTTTGATGAATGAAACCAGTTCTTACTCTCAATAGATTGAGCATGAATACAAAAAAGAAGAAAAATATAACTAAAAAGAAGAACTATTTTCATAATTAATTTCGAATTAAAGTGACATGACCAACAAATTTATCTTTTTCATTTAAGATAGAAGTAGTTTCTATAACATAAATATAAACATCTTCAGGCACATTCTCACCACTATAAGTACCATCCCAAGATGAAAAAATATCATTTGTTCTAAATATCAACTCACCCCATCGATTAAATATCTTAAAATCAACAGCAAGAACACTTTCCATTACTGGAAAAAAAGTATTGTTGAATGAACTTCTATCTGGTGTGAAGGCATTTGGAACATAAACAGATACAGGATTAAATATTTTAAGCAAGATTGTTGTATCATTTTTACAGCCATAACTATCCTGTCCTGTTAATTTTATCTCATAAATACCACTTTTCTCAAAAACAAATGACTCATTTAAATTTGATGAAATTTTAAAAATATCTATTTGCCATTGATTACTTTCTAAACTTTTAGAGGTATTTATAAATTCAATCTGCTCAAATGTAATCGGTTTTCCTTCTATCTTAAATTGTACATTGGTTCGATTCACAGAGACGAAAAAAGAATCTTTTTTTATAAATGTTTTACATTCATCAGACACTTCTAAATAATAATACCGAGAAGTTTTAGGTTTAATTACCATTGTATCTACCAAACTCTGAGAATTTTTCCATTTAAAATCATATTTCCCTAAACCACCCTCAACATTTGCTTTTAATTCTGCATACTCACCGTAACAAACATATGAAGGACCTAAAATACTTGTAGTCAATGGCGGACTAGTGACTATATAATTGATTAATTTGGATATTTTTACACCACATCGATCAATTACAGATATCGTGTATACCGTAGATTTAGATGGCACTAAATAATCTGAAAACTTTGAGGAGAACAATTTACCTTGATCCAACCATTCATACGTATATTCTCCACCTCCATTAGTAGCTTTTATATTCAATTGCTTGGGTACATATGGACATTCATCTTGAAAACTATTCACCTCATTTGCAACTACATCAAGCAATTGAAATTCAAGCGGCTTATACAAAGGAACAACAACTTCCACTTGTTTTTCAACAATTTCATTATAACAGACATCTTTGACCTGCAATTTGAAATTTGATGTCGCACTAGGTAATACAATTATACTAGATGAAGTTTCATTATTGGACCATAAATAAGAATACGGCAAAATACCACCTTTAATAGTAGGGGTTAATTTAACCGGAACTCCTTTACACCTAATCGTATCATTCGCTATACTTATCTCAACAGGATCTACGTTCTCAAAATAAAAAACCAAAGTATCTAGAAAATAAGTCCCACAACGATCTGGAAACTTTAAAATTAATAGTAAGGAATCTTTTGGATCAGAAATTCTGTCAAATAAAGAACTAAAACTAAAAGATGATTTTGTTTGACCAATTGGAATTGTAATTTGACTGGGGATTTGACTGAAATC
>CALPOI020000287.1 GCA_943325145.2 Candidatus Planktophila lacus
GAGAAGTAACTAAATCACAAACATACGGCTTGATAAATGCTTCACCTTTAAAAATACATCCCTTTACATCTGTAAGAGTAAATGCATAATTTCCAGATTTTAAATTAAAAATCGAATCTTTTATACTAGTATTATTTGTCCATTTAATTGTTTTAGCTACGGAACTACCTAATTGTTTTAATTTTATTGAACCATCTTGTTTATTAAATCCAGTTTCATGATAAACATTTGCTGAATAAACTAAATCACAATTAAACCCCTTAACATTTGCAGTCTTGTTTACAACGCAATTATTTGCATCTGTAACCCATACATAATATGCTCCAGCAGAAAGACCTGTTATTAATGAGTCTTTCTTATCATTTGACCATAAGTAAGTAAATGGACTTTTACCACCAATAATCTTTGATACTGAGATTGATCCGTCATTTTTACCTTTTGCAGACTCGTCTTTATTAGTTAAAACAATATCCAAAGAACAACTAAATGGTTTAATATCAAAGCTATTTGTTTTTTGACATCCAGCTGCATCAGTAACGAAAACAGAATAAGATCCTGGAGATAAATTTTCTTGAATAGTGTCCTTAACATTAGAGTTACTCCAATTGATATTAAATGGTGCTTTACCTTTTAGATTAGAAATTTTAGCAGAACCATTTTCTCCTTTGTATGTGATTTCATTTATAGAACTAAAATCATAAGACAAGTTACAAACATAAGGTTTAATAGTTACATTTCTTGTGATTTGACATTGTCCACTACCAATTGTAACTTGATATGTTCCAGGTTTCAAATTAGATACTTTTGGAGTCTTTTTAATAGGAAAAGTATTCCAAACAACAGCAGCAGATCCAGATAAAAATTTAACCTCAGCAGTACCATCTTGCTTATTATAACCACTTTCATTTGTAGTAACTACTGATGCATCAATACAAGCAGGCTCATTTACATTCAAGGAAATAGTTGGAATATATTTGTAACCTGGACTCCATCCAGCTGCATAATATTTACCATCAATAGCAATCGCAAATAACGGTTCTCGATTAACATAAACAGTTGAACCTCTCAATGATGGAGCATCATCATCAAATCCAAACATTACATTAGGATTAGAAGTACTTACACAAAACAAATATCTTTGGCCTAAATTTAATTTTACGGGATTGTCAAAAACAACTTTTTGATAGTCCCATGCTAATGAATCTTTAGAAATATACTCCTGATTATCAACTAAAGGATTTAAGTCATTAAAAGCAAATAATGAATCTCTAATATCTACAAATGGATCATTCCATTCATATACATTCACTTTAAATAAATTATCCTTTAACACTCCAGAAGTCATGTAAGCCATGAAAGTCATGCTTGAAGCTTCCAAATTTTCTCCATTCTCGTCTTTGTAAACTATACAGGATGAATAATTAGTATACGTACTCCCTGGACGTGTGGCAGTACCCCAAACTGGTACATTGTGGAATGTTTTACCATTAGATGCTTTATAAGAAGACATTTTAGCAATTGCATAAACTGAATCTGTCACATAAAAACTTGTTTTAACAACATTGTCTTGATCATATTGGTCAATCAAAGTATCATTAAAAGTAACTTCATTTAAGTTTACAACAGAGTATGTTAAATCATATCTACCAGTATCGAGATCATCAGTTGGTCTGAAAGGTAAAACGCCTGATTGATCAGCGAAAAAATAATACCCTATAGTATCTTTAGAAAGAATAGTATCAATAAATACACCTCTGTTGTACAATGTATCCAACCCTTTAACAATTAAAGCTCTCACTCCTATGTTATATTGATCCATTTCACCGTTATTTATCAAACTGAAGCCTAAAGTATCACTCACCATACCTTTTTTGGTGATCGATTTCATTCGTGTAGACTTTGCAGGAACCATTAACAAATCCGGAGATAATTTCAGGTCATAATTCAAAACTTTTTTACCGCCAATATAACCTTCAACAGTTTCACCAGATCTTAGCACTGGAGATAATTTCAAATAAGAATTTTTCGAAATCATCACTACAGGTATTTTTACCTGAGCTCCTTCACCTGCTGTATATGAAGATCCTCCAGCCATCGTAAACACCTCGTCTCCATTTACGGAACCATCAGTTTGAATCCCATGATTTACAATCACAACTGCAACAGCACCTGCGGCCTGAGCTTTCAATGCTTTAGAAGTGAAAGGAACCGCTCCTCGAAAGATTACAGCAATTTTACCCGTGTAATCACCTTTTAGAGTAGCATTAGCTAAAGAATCTGCTCCAGTTGCCAACATTAACTCGGCTTCTACAGATTTTTTAGCAATTGATCCATTTCCCCAATAATGTACCGTTGAATCTCCTAAACTAATCGTGTAGTAACCCTGGACAGAAGGAGGGGATTTAATTTCAAACACCGCTTGAGCTTGCGATACAACCGCTAACAGCAAGGATGCAAATAGTAAAATAATTTTCATAAAATTAAATTTTAAGTTAGTAACACAAATATATGCTAAAAGGATTAAAAAACAATCGATTTATTAACAGATTAAAAAATTAATATTAACAACTGTTACTAAGCCGCTTTTTAAAATAACATTTAATGTTTTATTTCAGTTTTTGACTCATTTCCGATTGAAACCAACTCCACAGCGCATCGTTTGGTACCGGGGCTGTTACACTGATTAATTCTTTCGTTGTCGGATGAATGAAACTGAGTTTTCTTGCGTGTAAATGGATTGATGCATCTGGATTGGAGCGCCTTGCACCATATTTAACATCTCCTTTTATAATTGAACCAATATGAGATAATTGAACGCGAATTTGATGATGCCTACCAGTTTCTAACTCTACCTCCAACAATGTGTAATTATCCGATTTTAAAATAGTTTGATAAGTCAAAACTGCTTTTTTAGCGCCTTTTTCATCAGATGAATGTATGTATGATTTATTCTGCTTTTCGTTTTTCCATAAATAATCTTCCAATCTCAACGAAGGTTTTTTAGGTGGTTTTTCAACTACTGCCCAATAAACTTTTTGGGTGTCTTTCGATCTAAATTGCTCATTCAATCTACTTAATGCTTTGCTTGTTTTAGCAAACACAACGGCGCCACTCGTTGGTCGATCTAAGCGATGTACAACTC
>CALPOI020000288.1 GCA_943325145.2 Candidatus Planktophila lacus
AGCAAGTTCTTGGATTGTCAAATCCTCTTTAATTGCTTCAACTGCAACTTTTGCTTTAAAAGCTGACGTAAATTTTCTTCTCTCTTTTTTCATATTCAACTGTTAAAATTACACTTTAATCAGCTGTCCAGAAAATGGGGACTATTATAGAATAGCCTGTAAAATCGATTCGTGGCAAGTTCTGAATTTCTCATTCGTTGTCTATAATTTGTTCTGTAAACTTCTCCATCCACCTCCATTATAAACAGAATTAAACCCCTTTGCTACTAATTGTTGACGTGCTACCCCACTCCTCATTCCAGAAGCACAACAAGTAATAATAGTCGTCGATTTATCTATTTTTCCAATGGAATTCAATAATGTATCTAACGGAATGTTTTTCGCTCCTTTAATTGCTCCAGATGAAAACTCACCTTTAGATCGAACATCTATAATTAACGCTCCATTTTTTAGTAATTGACTAAAATTTACTGCAGGTTTTCCCAAACCAAACATCTTTTTTATTGCTCCTAACATATTATAAAGAATTAACATCTAACCATGACCCACCATTCATACAATCTACACCTTGTAGTTTTAAAAAAGAGGTTGCTTGACCACTTCTTCCACCGGATGCACAACACAAAATAATTGGTTGTGGCATTGATTTAATCTCACTAAGACGCGCTTGAACTTCTTGAAGTGGAATATTCACACTTCCTGCTACATTTCCACCCATAAACTCACTAGGAGTTCTTACATCGATAATTGTTTTTGCTTTCATACACTAATAATTTAATAATTCTATAAAACAAAGGTAATCGCTTGCTTTAAAGAATTTAGTCACTTTTGTTACACAGATTTTTTTTTGATAATTCAATAACTATTTTGTAACTTGTAATAAAACAAACAATATGATGTACCACAATCCTGTACTAGAAAATAAGGTCTTTAACTTAGGACAAGTTTCTACTGAAACAAATGAATCAATTGAAACTGATTTATTGTTAGATCAGATTTTCTTAACAGAAAGTCCCATTGAAGAACAGTGGGTTACAAATTTAAAAGAGAATTGGATGTTGAATTAATTCAATCAATCCATACATCAGAAAGGCCATCTCAAGTTAAATTGAAATGGCCTTATTACTTTTTCCTCCAGGTTAGTTAGTAATGAACTCAAATTACATTAACAAATTAGATAAGTACGATTACTTCACCGTATACTTCAATTTTTTCACCCCTCAATAACTTCGCTCTTTTTCGTGTTTCCAACGTGCCGTTTCTTAAAACCATCTGTTCATCGACAATCAATTTGGCATGTCCTCCAGTTTGCGCCAATCCAATTGCCTTTAGTAATCCTATCAATTCAATGTATTCACCTTCTATTTTAAATTCTTTCATTTTTTATTTTGATTAAAGTAACTACTTACAATTAAATCTACCGCATCATATATATGCATTTTATTTTCAGCAACATCTTTTTGTAATGATTCCAACGCATATTTATTCTCATCTACAAAATGTTCAAAAACAACACTTTTAAGTTGTTCCATCCATCCATGTAAACGTTGCTCTCTTCTTTTTTTGTCGAAACCACCATTTTGCAATGTCATGGATTGAAAAGATGTTATAACCTCCCAAACGCGCAGTACGTCCTTATCGTTTAAATTACTTACAGACAAAACCTTAGGTTGCCATCCGTTTTCATTTGGTGCAAAAAAATGAAATGTGTTTTTATACGTGTTAACAGCTCGCTTAGCTGCATCTATAAGTTCACCATCGGATTTTGTTACCACGATTGCATCGGCCATTTCAATAATACCTCTTTTGATTCCTTGCAATTCATCCCCTGCAGTTGGCAACATCAACAAAAGAAAAAAATCGACCATTGAATTTACCGTGATTTCAGACTGTCCTACTCCAACCGTTTCAACGAGAATTACATCAAAGCCTGCTGCCTCACAAATAATCATCGCCTCTTTCGTAGATCTTGCAACACCTCCAAGTGTTGAACCAGATGCTGTTGGACGGATAAAAGCATGCTCTAGAACCGACAAGCGCTCCATTCGTGTTTTATCTCCTAATATGCTCCCTTTTGAACTTTCACTTGAGGGATCAATACTTAAAACAGCTACTTTTTTTCCTGCTTTTACCAATCCTACCCCAAAAGATTCAATAAAGGTACTTTTACCAACCCCTGGAACTCCAGTTATACCAATCCTAAGCGCGTTTCCTGAGTGCTCTAAACAACTCTTAATTAGTTCTTTTGACTTTAACCTATCCTGTTTTCGATTACTCTCAATTAAAGTTATTGCATTTGAAACATCTACTCTATTTCCGGTAATCACCCCATTAAAGATAGTTGTCACACCCAAAGCATCTTTGTGATTTCTTCGGTGTTGGTACCATTCATTTAAGTGATCATCATTCATTTGTTCTGTTTTTCAATTCCACTTCTACACAAATATAAACTTATCTGAACTAAGATTCAATAAATCCATTGCAACGATTTATGAATTGTTGCAAACAAACAAAAACTAAATATGCTAAATTTCAAAGCACACTCTAAACATCAATAAATAGATGAATTATTTTACTTGGCAACTTGCAAAAATTAATCGAATACAAGTATCTTTAACGCAGAAAAATTAATTTTAAAAATTGTTTAATAATTCACATTTTTAAATTAATCTAGCATTTAAATAATAAATAGTATTATAAATATAATCAACCAAAAACACCACCTATGAAACACAATTTTGGAGCAGGTCCATGTATTTTACCTCAAAACGTATTCCAACAAGCTGCTTCTGCAGTTTTAGATTTCAATGGATTATCAATTCTTGAAGTATCGCACCGTCACAAAGACTTTGTGGCAGTAATGGATGAAGCCATCGATTTAGTGAAAAAAGCATTGAATGTTCCTGAAGGTTACTCAGTAGCATTTTTACAAGGCGGTGCAACTTTAGGTTTCACGATTTCTGCATTGACAATGATGCGAGAAAATAAGCGTGCTGGATACTTAAATACTGGAACTTGGGCTAGTGGCGCAATTAAAGAAGCTAAAAAAGTAGCTATTGATGTAGTAACTCTAGCAAGTTCTGAGGATAAAAATTTCAACTATATCCCTAAAGATTATTC
>CALPOI020000289.1 GCA_943325145.2 Candidatus Planktophila lacus
CCATCCCAGAATAATCCAACCAGTATTTCCCCCTTAATAAATGAAAAAGTTCTTTTTTTAAAGATGGGTAATAGGGACTTATCCAAGATTGTAATTCCGTATTCCAATGAAAGCTTTGAATCTTATTTTTTAAAGTGTTTAGAAGTGTTTCATTTTCATTAAAGCTGAATAAAACTATATTTAATTGATTATGAGTTATTTGATTGATGGTTACTTTTTCCATTTTGATTCTTTTCTTATTTAAGTTAGTGAAAAAGTTCGTTTATTCACATCTGAAAAATGGTTTTCAGTGTTTTTGACCGACAAAAAATTATTAGCAATAAATTTTCTATTGGATATACGAAGACTTCGAGTTTATCGTTATTAAGCTTACTACTCATCCTAAACTTTACTAAAATGAAAAATTATTTCATGTACATTTTACTTGTAATGGTGATTACAGCATGTACAACAAATGAAAATAACAAAACACGTGTAGGTGTTGCCAAGGAAGGTAATTCATTTGTTCTATTAGAGCAAGCACTTGAAAAAATGAAAGCGGCTCCAAAGAAGTTTAAAATTTCTTCTTCAAAAGCACATCAATTAAAATTACCAAGCGGTAGTTGTGTTCATGTTCCAGCAAATGCGTTTGTAGATAAAAATGGAATTCCAGTTAAAGGGAAAGTCGATATTGAATGGAACGAGTACCATTCGATTGCAGATGTAATTTCCTCTGGAATTACTATGGAGTATGATTCTCTAGGTAAAAACTACACGCTTGTAACAGGAGGGATGTTTAAGATTAGAGGTTTTCAAAAAGGTGAAGAGATTTTTATCGCAAAGGACAAGGAAATTCAAGTTGATATTGCTTCAACGAATCAACGAAAGGGAATGAGTTTTTATTCTTTTGATGAAACTACGAATCAATGGAATTATGAAACAACCCAATCATTCGAGCCTGAGCAAAAGAAGCAATCTGAGACAAAGCAATTAACAAAATCAACTTGTGTGTTGGATTTACAAGTTAAAACAAATGACTTTCCGGAATTAAAAGACAAATTACTACTTGGGTGGAAAGTTATCGAGCGTTTGGATGAAAAAACAAAGCGCTCCTTAGAAAAGAGCTCAGTGACATCGAAACTTGTGAAACGATTGACAGACACTACGTATGTAATATCGTTTGAAATTTCTTCATTGATTGGAAAAACACTTGAAATAGAAGTTCAGCCATATACCTACGAAGAAGGAAAGGCCACTTCTGCAGCAAATAAACTCAAGGCATTGAAAGATAAAAATGAATTGTTGGGTTATTTTAATGATGTAGCGTGCGGAAAAATCACTCGAAAATATGCAGTTAAATCTTTTGGAATATACAATTGGGATTTCATTTATAGAGATCCTGATAGGGTGCCAATAATCGCAAAAATTCATTTTCCTGAAAATGTCGCATTGAAACCATTGCAATTGTATTTAGTTTGTAAAGAGGACAATGCTGTTGTCGAAATCAATACATTGAAAAAAGAAATTAGTTTTAATCCAAACAAGTCTAATTATTTAATGGCAATTACAGAACAATCAGAAATATGGAGTTGTACTCCTAGAGATTTTCAAATTGCAAAACAAAATTTAGCTACTGGAAGTTGTGATTTTGAAATGAAGTCAACGGGTAAAAAGATTGTTGCACATCAAGATTTTACAATGGCAATTAACAGCGTATTAAAAAACTAATGAATAGTGAAGTTTAATCGAGCCCTTTTTCTGAAAATTTAAAGTAATACTTTAGAAAAAATCGAAGAAGGGTTCATTTTTATACTAGAAATTATGAAATCGATCTCATTATTTTTGATTTTTTCATTTTCATTTGGCATGATTTTCAGTCAAGAAGAAATGATTTACCCTATCAAGAAAGACACATCGTGGTGGTTTGTCAATGCTAAAATTCAAAAAAGAATAGAAAAAAGGTACGATTTTATCAACTATTTTGATAATCATGGAGTAGCCTATTTTTTAAGAGACAATAAGTATGGTTTTATGGATAGGTCTGGAAATGAAATTGTTCCGCCTGTTTATTCTAAAGCATTTCATCTTACGGGTGATTTTTATTTAATTGATAGTCTAGATAAGAAGTATGTCTATGCATCGCATCAAAATTTGAGTTTGACGTATGATTGGTGTAAAAAGCTGGATAATCACTGGATTTATTTCAAGAAAGACACTAATTTATACCTTTTTAATGATCAGTGGAATAGCCCTAAAAAACTGAGTTCAAAAACTTACATTTTCCATTTTGATGCATACGTTGGTTTTTCAGATCGAACAAAAAAAATGGTGTTTTCTCCAAAAGGCGTTCTGCTTGATTCGAATTTAACCGTTTTAAAAACAACAAATGAATACATGTATTTTGTTGGGTCTAAATCTCATCAAATCATTGCCAAGAATCGTGTCAATCCACTTCCTTTAAAATTTGAATATGCTGATTTTATCGCTGATAAATTTTATTTTTCTGTTAATAAGCAGCTTACGCTTTTAGACTATTCTGTTGGAAAAATTGTTTTTAAAACCAAAGGAGAGCAGTTACGGCAATTTTATTCAAATTACAAAGTGTTTGATGACGAATTGGTTGGCGTAATTAGCTCGAAAGGAGAATTACTTGCAAAAATTAACTACACATCTATTGATAAAGCTCCTACCCACGCTTATTATATTGTTCAAAAAAAGGAATTTTTTGGAATATTAGACGCGGATTTTAAAGAGCGTTTGAAGCCTATCTATTCAAGTGTTTCTCCACTTGGAGATTTTTTAGTGGTTCAGTTTACAAGTATAGATCGCATGTCCAGAGGATTGGTCTCATTAAAAAGCTTTGAAACGGTTTTACCGTGTGTTTACGATGAGTTAATAGTGTCAGATACAATAGTAAAATCTTGGTTGAATGGGCAGCTTAGTTTTTCCATTATCAATAGAAATCATACCGTTCGAGAAACTATCTATTTTGATAAGGCAATTGGTGTTAATCAGCGACAAAGACAGTTAAGACCAGTTAATTATGATAGCCGACTATTGAGTTTGGGATGGTTTTTGGATACGTCCTACAGAAAAAACACGAATTTGAAAGGATCCATTGTGAA
>CALPOI020000290.1 GCA_943325145.2 Candidatus Planktophila lacus
GAAGTAATTTCCATTGATAATTACTCAAATTCTAGTTGTGAAACTTATGACCGCATTCAACAAATAACTGGTAAAGAGATAGAACATTACAACTTTGACCTTTGTGATAAAGAAGAATTATTCAAATTATTAAGCAGTAAAAAAATTTCTGGAATCATTCATTTTGCAGCATTTAAATCAGTTCCTGAATCAGTAGAAAACCCTTATAAATATTACACTAACAACATCACTTCTTTATTAAATATCATTGAAGGTTGTAACCAATTTTCAATCTCAAATTTAATATTTTCATCTAGTTGCTCGGTTTATGGAAATATCGAAAAAATGCCTGTTTCAGAAACTTCCTTGCTAAATATTGCAGAATCACCTTATGCACATACAAAACAAATTGGTGAAGAGATTTTAGAACAATACGCAAAAACTTCATCGAAATTCCAAACAATTGCATTGAGGTACTTCAACCCTGTAGGAGCCCATAATTCAGGTTTAATCGGAGAGTCACCTATTAATCCACCTACTAGTTTAATCCCTATCATTACACAAACCGCAATCGGTTTAAGAAACTCGATGCAAGTTCATGGAGCAGATTATCCAACACGAGATGGGTCTTGTATTAGAGATTATATTCATGTTTCTGATATTGGAGAAGCTCATGTCAAAGCGTTGAATTATTTAATTAATGGTAATTCTGAATTAAAATACGAAGTAATCAATTTAGGAACTGGTAGCGGTGTAACTGTTTTTGAAGCAATAGAAAGTTTTGAATCCAATACAGGGGTAAAATTAAATTACACAGTAGGACCAAGAAGAAACGGTGATGTTACCGCAATATACTCAGACACTTCTAAATCTGAAAAATTTTTAAATTGGAAAGCAACAACAACTTTAGCAGAAATGGTAACTTCTGCATGGAAATGGCAACAAGAATTGAGTAAAGAAAATAACTAAGTATCAAAACCATGAAAATACTAATCACAGGCGGCGCAGGATTTGTAGCGAGTTCAACTGCAGAAAAATTATTACTTGACCCAACCGTTCAAATTGTACTTGTTGATAATTTTTTAACAGGATTAAAAGAAAATATACCGTTAAATCCTAATTGTAAATTCATTAAAGCCAATGTGAATAATTACAATGAGATCGCACCAATTATGACGTCTTTTTCATTTGATTTTGTATATCACTATGCAGCAGTAGTTGGCGTTCTTCGAACATTAGACAATCCTGTTATGGTATTGGATGATATTCAAGGAATAAAAAATATACTTGATTTATCAAAGAGTACAGGTGTAAAAAGAGTGTTTTTCTCTTCTTCTTCAGAGGTTTATGGAGAACCTGTTCATTTGCCTCAAAATGAATATACCACACCATTGAATTCAAGACTACCTTATGCGGTTGTGAAAAATGTTGGGGAATCTTACTTTCGATCATACCAACAAGAATACGGATTAGATTATACCATTTTCCGATTCTTCAATACTTATGGTCCAAAACAAAGCGATGATTTTGTTATGTCTAAATTCATGCGTGCCGCGCTGAAAAATGAACCAATTACAATTTATGGTGACGGAACACAAACAAGAACATTTTGTTATATTGATGACAACACTGATTTCTGTGTGAATGCTATCAAAAACGAATCGACTATAAACGAAGTTTACAATGTAGGCAACGATGTTATTAGCACCATCTTAGAACTTGCAGAAATAATCATTAAAAAAACAAATTCAAGTTCAGAGATCATTCATCTACCACCATTAAAAGATGGTGATATGACTCGAAGACAACCTGATATTTCTAAAATGAAAAATATTTTAAATAGAGAATTAACAACTTTAGAAACTGGAATTGATTACCTAATCAACTCCAAAAGATTTAATTCCTAAACCTAGTAAAAATAAAAAGGGTGTCTCGAAAATCGGACACCCTTTTATTATAGAGTCATACTCTTACATCAAATCATTCAATTTATGAATGTATTCTACAGCTGCATCTTCAACTTCAGTTTTGATTGCAGGAAAGTCTTTTGTAGTTTTAGCTTTTTGAATTTTAGATGTCAATTCGTTTCTAAAATGAATTACTTCTTCTATCAATTCATTTGTAGCCTGAGTTTTAGTCTCATTGTATAATTGTACACTGAAACATTCCTCTACCACTTCAAAAACCATTTTATTTAAATCTTTTTTGAATTTTCTTTTACTTGCCATTTTTAATTAATTAAATGTTTTAACAAAGATAGGGCAAAACAAAATCTAAAAAAAACAAATGGTGTGTTTTATTTTTTCAATGTGTAATACCACTCTTCGCCTAGCCTAACGTTCAATGTGTCAAAATTTCTAATAGTAAGATCTTTTGAATAACTGTAAATCATCCCTTTATTTTTTTCATAAATCTCAAATTGTTTTTTAAAATCAACTAACGAATAGAAAACAGGAGAACCTACTTTTAAAGTAGAATCAAGCTCTAGACCGTTGAAAGCAATTTTTTTGTGTATTTGTTGATACTGAAATTGAAGTGGCGGTAGATCATTGAAGGAAAACACATTCCAATTAATAGAAGTTGAAAATGGGAACTTTAAAACAACTCTCGATACATTATCTAATTTTTTCACCCAAGAATTACCTTGCTTACTAAACAACCCCTTTTTAAAGTAAATCCAAGATGAACTAATTGCATCAAATTTAAAATAGTTCACTACCTTATTGATTGTGTTAGCGTTGTCTATAAAAGTATCTGAAACCTGCTGCCTTAAAAGATAAGTAATAGTATCATGTCTATCTACCTCATCATCGTGAATAATATGGACAACCTCGTAAACTTTCGTTTCATCATTATCAATATAACTTAATTCATCTTTGTTGATATCAGTTGGTTTTAATTCAGGTTGGACAAATTCTTTTTTACAACCAACGAAAACTAATGCTAATGAAAAAAAACAAAGGGAAATACTTATTTGTAATCGATTCATTTCTTTTGACTATTTTTCTTGAGAAACTTTTGAGTTTCCTCCTCTGATAACCTTGTTCCTAAATGAAAATAACTTTTTCCTGATTCAATACCTTCTTCATTATAAGCATAGCACCAACCTTCC
>CALPOI020000291.1 GCA_943325145.2 Candidatus Planktophila lacus
CCTTTTGATAATTCACTTAAAGCCCAAATAAATGAAATTGGATTAATTTCTATAAAATTATTTCAAGTTCAAAGAAAAGTTAACTTAATAACAAGCTATTATATTGGTACATTAGTAAATTGGTACATTGAAAAAATTAAAAAAAGATGGCATTAGATAAAATTGGTATAGCAAAAAGAATTGCACAAGAATTGAAAGATGGTTGGTATGTAAATTTAGGGATTGGTATTCCAACATTGGTTGCAAATTATATTCCAGAAGGTATTGAAGTTGAATTCCAATCAGAAAATGGAATTCTAGGAATGGGACCTTTTCCTTTTGAAGGTGAAGAAGACGCTGATTTAATCAATGCTGGTAAACAAACCATTACTGCTAGAAAAGGAGCGGTATTTTTTGATTCTGCAATGTCTTTTGCAATGATTCGCGGCCAACACGTTCAATTGACTGTTTTGGGAGCAATGGAAGTTTCGCAGAATGGTGATATTGCAAATTGGAAAATTCCTGGAAAAATGGTTAAAGGTATGGGTGGAGCAATGGATTTAGTTGCTTCTGCCGATAACATTATTGTAGCCATGATGCATTCCAATAAAGCAGGTGAATCAAAAATATTGAAAGAATGTACATTGCCGTTAACTGGAGTTGGTTGTGTTAAAAAAGTAGTTACAGAATTAGCTGTTTTGGAAATAAAAGAAGGGAAGTTTCATTTAATTGAACGCGCTCCAGGTGTTACAGTGGAAGAAATAATTTCTAAAACTGAAGGAGATTTAGTTGTTCCTGATTTTGTACCTGAAATGGTACTTTAATATATGATTTAAAGTTTGAAATTACAAAAGGGTGTCCGGGTACGTGACACCCTTTTCTTATTTTATAGGAAATACATCACAATAAATAATTTATAGTTGAGAAATATAAGGAAGAATCATCTGTTTATAGTATTACTACTATTTATAGTGGGTTATCTTGTTTTGAAAGATTTTATAGCGATTGGATTTACTAATTCGGATGATTCTTCTAATTACGTGAGCTCATTGTTAGGCGGTGTATTTACAGATGCAAGAGCTTGGGCAGAAGGTCAAGGAAGATTTTATTTTTATTACAGAGTACCTTGGGCAAGAATGCCTTATTTAATTGACCATGTTTATTGGTTAAAAACACTACAATATTTACCTGTAATTAGTGCCTTTGTTTTAATTTCTGTGATATTGGGAACTTTTTTACGCTCTTTTTATTTTGGTGTTATTGTAATTAGTTTTCTTTTTGGGTTTTTTAGTATTCCAAGTGCCGCTTACCAGCCTCCTACAGCCTATCCTTTTTTATTTACAACTGATGTTGTATTATTTCTACTGAGTATTGTCTTCTATCAAAGGTATCAAAGAACACAACGCTATGCTTATTTCATACTTTTTCTACTCTTTTTTTCAATACCAATGTTTAGTTATGAATCCTACGTGGTATTTTATTTTGGATTACTATTCTATGTCGCATCTAGACATCTTCATTTATTAAAAAAGAAAAATTTTCGACTGTTTTTATTCAATAAAGAAGTCCTTCCGATTTTGGGAATAGGAATAGTGTTTATAATACTGTATTTTGGTTATCGCTTTATGATCGGTTATTCTACAGCTAATACTTCCTACGATGGAAATACATTGGCAACCAAGATAGATTTGTACAATGTCTTAAAGTTGATTCATAATTTCAATAGTAGTGCTTTTCCAATGCATACTTACTTTAAGAATCGAAGTGTGTTTTCTGCTTTTGATCCAAATTTCAAAAATTCTTTGCTTTATGTTTTATCGCACTTATCGTTTCAAGAAGTATTAAAGCCAATACTACTTTCATCGCTTGTTTATTTTTCACTCACTAAAACACCTATACATCTATTGACTTTAAAAAGAAGTCTATTAATTTTTTTTGGTTCTATAATTATGTGTTATGCTCAAAATTTTCTTTTTGGATTAACACAAAAGTACAATCAAGATGTGTACACATTAGATGGGTATGTAACAACGTATCATTCCTTTTTTGGAATAAGTTTGGCTATAATTGTATTGTTGGTTTATCCAGCAACGCGAATAAAAAAAGGTGTAATTAAAAAAATATATTTTTTAGGAATCGGAATTATATTTTTTGTAATTACATCATTAATAGCTTATTCTAATAAAGTATTAAGTAAAGATTTGCAAATAGCACATCATAAATTTCAACTTGTCGATGCTTTAATACAAGATAAAGATGTGAAACGTTTGGGTAAAAAATCAATGATTAAAATGGAACAATTGAATGAAACGCCATCTTTAGTAGGAGGGAGTGTTTGTTACGGACATTTTAGTTGGATCGGTTATTTGTATGGAAAAAGTAATAAACAATTCAAGTTATTATCAGACGATAAAACGATGCAAGAATTGATAGCCGAGAACAGGTCAAGATCTTATTGTTTATTTAAGCAGCTAATGAATAAAGAAAAAGAGGTTGTCACGTTGCTTTTTTCCCCTTTAGAAAATCAACCTTTGAAAACAAATCAATTAATTTCTAATAAATTATTGATCTACGTTTATCTTCCTAATGATCAACCATTGAGTTATACTTTAAAAGTAAATGGAGAATTACATCGGTTGATTATATCAAAAAGTGAAAATATAGCTCTTACATCGAACGTTCATCGTTTACAAAAAGTAAATTCTGAAATTTATAAGACGTATATCTACGTTAAAAATATAAATTTAGAAACAGTCGTGTCAGAATGAGTGTAAACTCTCTTTTACGATTTGCATAATTGAGAATCAAATCATAAATTTGTTGTACACTCTTTTTGAAAGGAGTGTTTTTTATTAATTCTAAGAAAAAGACAATTAACTATGCCTTTTTATGCAAAATTAGGTAATTTCCCTTCGAAGCGTCACACTACGTTTGAAAAATCTGCGGGAGGTTATTATTATGAGCAACTTTTTGGGACAGAAGGTTTCCATGGATTCTCTTCTTTGTTGTATCATGTTCACCGTCCTACTCAAGTAAGATCGGTTTCTGCACCAGTTGATTTAACTCCTGTAGCAGCAATCAATAAAAACATTTCATCACAAATGTTGA
>CALPOI020000292.1 GCA_943325145.2 Candidatus Planktophila lacus
CTTTTGGTGATAGAGTGTTGTTTTCTGACATTACTTTTGGAATTGACCAAGGACAAAAAGTTGCTATTGTTGCAAAAAACGGTAGTGGGAAGACTACATTATTACGTTGTTTAATGGATGTTGAACAATATGATGCTGGTCGCATAGTATACAGAAACGATATTCGTATTGCGTTCATGGAACAAAGTGAGAATTTAGATGATTCTTATACGATTATGGAAGCTGTTTTTGCACATGATATTCCTGAGATTCAAGCTGTAAAAAAATACAATCTTGCTTTAAAGAATAACGATGAAGAAGCATTAAATGAATGTTTTCAAGAATTAACTGATTTAAATGCATGGGACATTGAGGTGAAAGTGACTCAAATTCTATCTGTTCTTAAATTAGATAAAACTGATTTATTAATTGGTAGTTTGTCAGGTGGACAAAAGAAGAGAGTAGCCTTGGCTAAGGTTCTTGTTTCAGAAGCAGATTTGTTGTTGTTGGATGAGCCTACCAATCACTTAGATCTTGATATGATTGAATGGCTAGAAGAGTATTTATCGAAGTCCAAATCTACCATTTTGATGGTGACACATGATCGCTATTTTTTGGAAGTAGTTTGTGATACAATTTTAGAATTAGAAGATAAAACACTTTATAGGTATAAAGGTAACTTTTCTTATTTTCTAGAAAAAAAAGCAGAACGTCAAGAGCAATTGCAATCTACTATTGATAAAGCTCGAAATACGTTTAAGAAAGAGTTAGATTGGATCAGACGTCAACCTAAAGCAAGAGGGACCAAACAAAAAGCAAGGGTAGAATCTTTCCAGGATATCAAAAAAACTGCATCGCAGCGAATTGATGAAGATGAGATTGAAATCCCTGTGAAAATGGAGCGACTTGGTTCTAAAATTTTGGAAATACATAAAGTTGGTAAATCTTTTCCTGACAGGAAGATTTTAGATGATTTTTCGTATGTTTTTAAAAGGAAAGAACGTTTAGGTATTGTTGGAAATAATGGGACAGGTAAATCTACTTTTTTAAATGTTATTCAAGAATTAGAACCAATAGAGAAAGGAAAAATATCAATTGGAGAGACAGTTGTTTTTGGATATTATAATCAACAATTGATTCAAGTTGATGAAGACAAAAAAGTTATCGATATCATTCGCGACGTTGCTGAGTACATACCTTTGGAAAAAGGAAAGCAGTTATCTGCTGCTCAATTTTTAGAACGTTTTCTTTTCCCTAGAGATATGCATTATAATTATGTATACAAATTAAGTGGTGGAGAAAAACGTCGATTGAAATTGATGACTGTCCTTATGAAAAATCCAAATTTTTTAATTTTGGATGAACCAACCAATGACTTGGATATTTTTGTGATGAGTGTTTTAGAAGATTATCTGAGAACTTTTGAAGGTTGCTTGATTGTAGTATCCCATGACAGGTATTTTATGGATAAAATGGTGGATCATTTATTTGTATTTGAGGGACAAGGGAAAATTAAAGACATTGTTGGGAATTATACAGAATACCGTAAAAAAATAATTGATGATCAACGACAAGAAAAAATCGATAAAGTTTCTGCTGAGAAACAAGTTGAAAAATTAACTATTCAAGTGCCTAAAACAGCACCAATTGTCAATGAAAAAAGGAAGTTGTCATTCAAGGAAAAAACTGAATTTGAAGAATTAGAGAAAGTATTAGAGCAATTAGAAACTGAAAAACTTCGTTTAACAAATGTTTTATCAAATACTCAAAGCAGCTCTCAAGAAATAATTGAAGCTGGAACAAAATTGTCAGATGTTGTTAAGGAGATAGAGTATAAAACAGAGCGTTGGTTAATGTTATCTGAATTTATTTAAAAAATGATTCCTTCTGATTTAGATTTGTTAAGACAAGTAGTTTTACAAAAAAAAGAATTGAAAAAACAACTGACTGGTCTAAAAAAAATTAATAATAGACAGTTAGATGATAAATTCCATTCCGGGCATCAAAAAGCCTTTCGAAATAGAGATTGTTTGACTTGTGCAAATTGTTGTAAAACAACTAGTCCAATTTTTAGGGATGTGGATATTAAAAGAATTTCTAAATCTCTTGGAATTAAATCTGTAAATTTTGTTGCTAAATATTTAAAGATAGATGAAGATAATGACTATGTTCTGAAGTCATCTCCATGTGCTTTTTTATCTGGAGATAATACTTGTTCAATTTATGATGTGAGACCTTTAGCTTGCAGAGAATATCCTCATACAGATAGAAAAAACATGTATCAAATATTAGATTTAACTTCAGAAAACATGCTTATTTGTCCAGCAGTTGCGGAAATTGTATTAAATTTCGAGAAAAAGGCAGTTAAATAAATTCGAATTTTAACTTCAAATTTGAAATGTTTTTTAAATTAATCTTTCTTGAACATATTTTAATGCTAATTCCAATTGCTCTTCCTGATTTAAATTACTATTATCAATCAGAATTGCATCATCAACTTGTATCAAAGGACTTTCTGCTCTAGTTGAATCTAAATGATCTCTTTCTACAAGATTTTTTTTAACTTCTTCTTTAGTTATTTCAGGTTCAGTTGGTTTTAATTCCAAAAATCTTCTTTCAGTTCTAATTTCTGGTGAAGCGGTTACAAAAAATTTAAGTTCGGCTGAAGGAAAAACAACAGATCCAATATCTCTACCGTCCATTACTACACCTCCTTTAATCCCCATTTTTTGTTGTTCGGCTACTAATTTTTGACGTACTTCCTTTATGGATGCTATTTTACTGACCAATTCACTGATTTCAAGTGTTCTAATTTTACTTTCAATATTCAAATCGTTTAGAAACACATCAAGTTTTCTAGTTACATCATTTTTTTCAAAATGGATTTCAATTTCATTTAGTGAATTAACGATTTCCTCTTTATTTAAATGCTGATTTGAAATGAATCCCTTTTGTAAACAATAGTATGCAACAGCTCGGTACATTGCACCAGTATCTATAAACACATAATCAAGTTTATTTGCAAGTGCTTTTGCTAAAGTGCTTTTCCCACAACTCGAAAAACCATCAATTGCTATTGTTAATTTTTTTTGCATTCTTTATTTATAC
>CALPOI020000293.1 GCA_943325145.2 Candidatus Planktophila lacus
CTTGGCATTGAATGGTTTGAAACAGACTTTTTCCCACTACTAAAAAAACACACTATTTCATTGGAGGACCAACTTGCAACAATTGTAGAACATATAGCACTAATGATAGGAACAACGGCCAATAAACTAACTATTCAACAATTGTTTATTACTGGAGGTGGTGCCTACAATGGTTATCTAATAGAACGGATTGGTTTTTATTATGAGGGTAAAATTATTATTCCTGAAAAAGAGTTAATTGAATTCAAGGAAGCTATTATTTTTGGATTCTTAGGTGCTTGTAGACTTACATTACAACCAACATCTTTATCATCAGTAACAGGAGCAATTAGAAACAGTTGTGGAGGTGTTATTCATATACCTAATTAATTTTAATCTTAATTTAAGCAATTTATGATTATCCGTATCGTTAAGTTACAATTTGAAACCGAGAAAGTTCAGGATTTTCTTGCGTTATTTGATTCCGTAGTAACTAAGGTAAATTCATTTCCTGGATGTTTTCAAATGCACATGGTGAGAGATATTCAAAATCCCAATTTGTTCTTTACTTATAGTCAATGGGAAAATGAAACAGCTTTAAATAACTACCGAGACTCTGATTTATTTCAAAGTATATGGCCTACCATCAAACCTTGGTTTTCTCAAAAAGCGGAAGCTTGGAGTACTGAAAAGGTTTAAAGAGTAATTTCTAATTTATTTAGCAGAGAAATAGTTGTTTCAATTTCTTCTTTAGAAATATCTAAGTGCGTTACTAAACGTATCATTCCTTCTCCAAATGAAGAAACTAATATGCCGTTATCTTTCATTGATTGAATAATTGCCTCTTTTTGTTGTGGTTCCTTGAGACAAACAACAACTATATTTGTTTGTACGGGATACACTGTTTCCACCCATGGAAGGCGATTAAACGATTCGCCAAGTAAAGTGGCATGAAGATGATCTTGCGCTAATCGCTCTACATTATTTTTAAATGCATACAAACCACCCGCAGCTATAATACCTGCTTGGCGCATACCTCCACCCATGACTTTTCTAACACGGCGCGCTTTTTTTATGAAACTTGTATCTCCAATCAAGACTGAACCAACTGGTGCGCCAAGTCCTTTTGATAAACACAATGAAATTGAAGCGAATCTAGCAGCATATTTTTTTGGGTCTGATTTTTTAGCCACTAATGCATTCATCATTCTTGCTCCATCTAAATGCAATGGTATGGTATATTCTTGACATACAGAAGCTATCAAATCCAATTCATTTTCATCGTAAACAGCACCTCCTCCCCGGTTAGCTGTATCTTCAACACAAACTAATGCAGTGTTTGGAAAATGAACATCGTCAGGTTGAATAGCCGCTTTTACTTGTTCAGCAGTCATCCTACCATAATTTCCAGGTATTAAATGGACAGAGGCTCCAGAATTTTTAGCTATCCCACCCCCTTCGTATTTATAAATATGACTCTCAGCATGACAAATCACTTCATCGCCTGGTTTTACATGAACATTGATCGCAATTTGATTGGCTTGCGTTCCTGAAGCACAATACATCGCCGCTTCTTTCCCGAAATACTCCGCAATGAATCGTTCTAGTTCATTCACTGTTGGGTCTTCTCCATATACATCGTCCCCTACTGGCGCATTTACCATGTATTCCAACATCTCAGCACTCGGTTTTGTAACTGTATCGCTTCTGAAATCTATTGTAGCCATTTTCATCAAATTTTGATTTGTAAATATACCAATTTCTAAAAAATAGGAATGAAGGATGATTTAAGGATTGTAAATGGGTTTGCTTAAGCAGCATCAATTCTGACTTCAAATAGCCTCATTTTACATCAAATCATTCAATTGATTGATTTTATCTCCAATTGGTACCCTCAGTACTTTATCCATACTTAAACCATACACTTCCTATACTTCACCCACGCAATTACCTCATTCAATTTGGATAGAATTGGTAAACTAAAATTTAGGCTAAAAATTCAACTCAAATGAATCAATCTACTAATTTAGATTGTTTGAAGAGACCTAACTCATCGATGAATCAAAAAATTCTTGTCCTTATTTAGAAAAGTAATAACGACAAGAATACTATTTGTTTTATCAATAACTTAACTCTTAAGATTCAAAAAACAACTTACACCTGTTGTTTTCTTTTCTTTACATCGGTATAAATTCCAAAACCAATGCCTAAGATAATTAGAATTGAAGCTATGGAAGATATCATTCCAGCTTGGTGGTATTTTGGTAGATCGAACGTAAATTCGATGGAGTGTTTCCCTTTCGGTAGCTTCAATCCTCTAAGTAGGTAATCTACTTTAATAATGTCCACTTCTTTTCCATCTATGGTTGCTTTCCACCCTTCAGGATAATACACTTCAGAAAATACAGCTAATTGCTCATCGGATGAGTTGGAAGAATAGTTGATTTTATTCGGTGCATAAGCAGTCATTTGTATGGTACCCTCTCCAGTAAATTTCGATTTTCCAATTTTAGCATATTCGTCGTTCAACACAATGGCTTCATTTTTAGGGTCAAAATCATTGTTGTTTTTGATTTTTACTAATTTCAAAAAGGATTTCGCTGTATCCATTGCTAACGTTTGTATTGGAACTAAATTGGTTTTACCATTGACATCCATCACAAATAGTGCTTCCATTCCTTCCGTAATACCCGAGGACAATGGAACATCCAAGGTATCATTCTGAAGCACGTATTGTAATTTATCCGCACTGTGAACAGATGCACTCATTTTTGAGGAACCATTTACAATCAAACTACCTTTTGCCTCGTTCGAAATCTGAAATTCAGCTCCTAATGCTAAAATCTCTTCATTTGGAGTTGCTTTTTTTGTTGCTGATTTTACAAACCAAGCATTTCCTAAAGCAGTCGGATTCGGTTGTGCTTGTTGCCCTTGAATGAAATATTTCACATTTAGCATGTCAAACACCTTGTAATTCGATTTACTTAAATGAAAATCAAAAATGTTTTGGATATTTCTCAATTTAGCACCGTGATATCCTCCAAGTGCTTTGTGAAAATACGATGAATTGGAACTATTGAACCCTCCATTCACATCAAACAC
>CALPOI020000294.1 GCA_943325145.2 Candidatus Planktophila lacus
CATATTCCCATTCTGCTTCAGTTGGCAATCTACCTCCCATCCATTTAGCAAAATTATTTGCTTCCCTCCAAGTTACATTTATTACAGGTCTATTTCCTCTCCCCCAACCTTCGTCATTCGGTTTTGGTATTCCAATAGAATCACAATAAGCATCAAACAAATCAAAAGTAATTTCATACTTACTAATTTTATAGTCGCCAATTGAAGCTTTGTGTAATAATTCGTCCGAATCTTTTGATTTGTCTTTATTCGTAGACCCCATTTCAAATACACCTCCATGAATATCTACCACTTCAATAACTGGACGATTTAAAGGTTTGAATAAACTAGATTTTCCTGTGGAAAAATAATCTTCTTTTTGCTTCAAAGAATCCAATTGTTTTTTTGTCTTTTCAAGTTCTTTTTTTACGCCTTTAGTTGATAATTTAACATTTGAGTTTAAAGTTCTATAATTGGACAACTCATTTTCCAACTGTTTAACTTGTAATTCTAATTCTTGAATCTCTTTATTTTTATTGTATTGTAATTGAGTAACTTCAAATTTTAATTGTTCTACTTCACTAGATTTAAAGCTCACAACGGAACTCAAACTATCTACTTTTTTTTGAAGTTTCTCAATTTTAAAGGATTTGCTCTGTGAAAAAAAAGAATTAGAAGCAAAACAAATAAAAAGTAAAATCGTTATTTTTTTAAAATTCATAAAAATATTTATTTGAAAAATATTGATGCAATTTATAGGTAATCAATCAACTATTTTAAAAATAAACAAATACTTTTACACCTAAAGTTGTTAAAACTTGTATTATTTAATTTTGAAAATTCAACTATGGAAACCCCATTTATCAGTATAATTATACCTGTATTTAATGCGAGTGATTATTTAGATAAGTGTTTAGATTCTATTAGTAAACAAAATTTTAAATCTTTTGAAATATTAATTATTCATAGGATAATTAATGAAGAAACAATCGATGTTATTGCCAGAAAACACGATGATTTACCTATTAAAATCATTAAAACTCAAAAAGCAGGTATTTATAAAGCAATGAACATTGGTTGTGAAAATGCCGCTGGAAAATGGTTTATATTTTTAGGTCAAGATGATCAACTTGCAAATAGTGATACTTTTTCGAACGTTTTTAAATCACTAAAAAATTCTCATGGAGGTATTGCACTGGGAGGTGTAGAAATAATTGAGAAAAAATCATGGCTAGTACCTTCTTTTTATGCTAATAGAGTAACACCTTTAATTTTCCTTAAAAACACCTTACACCATCAAGGAATCATTTATCATTCAAGTATCTTTAATAAAATCAAATACGATGAGGATCTTAATGTATTAGCCGACTACAAACTAAACCTAGAATTAATAAAAAAAAAAACTAATGTTATCCGATTGAACTTTCTTATAAGTAAATGCAATGGAACTGGGATTTCGAAAAAATTCACAAAAAGTCTTTATGCAGAAGAAAGAAAAATAAAAAAAAGTTTATTTCACCCTGTTTTATATTTTATTCTTGCTTTTTTTATAACAATTAAACAATTAATCAAAACTTCTCTATCAAATTAAATCTACACTCGAGAATGACTATAAAAGCAAAAAAAATACTTATGGCTGTTACAACAGATGTTGTTTCAGATATGCGTGTTCAAAAAGTTTGTCATTATTTAAATTCAGTCTCATGTGATGTTTTGGTAATTGGTAGAATTCTACCTTCTACTTTTAAAAAAGAACTTTCTTTCAAAGTTAAATTATTGAAACTGCCTTTTTCAAAGGGGATTTTATTTTATTTTTCATACAACCTTGTTTTTTTCTTTCGTGGATTATTTATCAAAGCAGACTTAATTGTTGCTAATGATTTAGATACTTTACTGCCCTGTTATATTTTATCTAAATTAAAAAAATGTAAGTTAGTCTATGATTCACATGAATATTATACAGAATCTGCTGGTCTAATTGGGAAGCCTTACAAAAAGAAAATTTGGGAAACCATTGAAAAATGGATCTTTCCAAAATTGAACCAGATAATTACAGTAAATGAATCGATAGCAACTATCTACGAGAATAAATATGGAAAAAAAGTATCTATTGTAAGAAATATACCTGAGATTTTTGCTCCAAAGAAAACTAAATCTAAAGAAGCGTTAGGAATAAACTCAAATTCAAAAATAATTCTCTTACAAGGAGGTTTTATTGATAATGACAGAGGTGGCATTGAGCTTATTCAAGCTATGCAATATGTTACTTTAGATATTCAATTAGTAATTATTGGAGCTGGTCAAGAAATTCCAAAAATGAAAAAATTGACTTCAGAATTAAACCTTACTGATAGAATATTATTTATCCCTAAAATTCCAAGCGAACTATTGATTCAATATACTCTAAATGCTGATTTGGGTATTTCAATTGACAAACCAACCAATTTAAATTATAAATTCAGCTTACCAAATAAACTCTTTGATTATATGAGAGCTGAAGTCCCTATTTTAATATCAAATCTTCCTGAACTAATAAAAATTCATGAAAAATATCCATTTGGACTTATATTAGATTCTCATGACCCGACTCATATTGCTACAAAAATTGAATCGTCACTCAACAATCCAAATTATATAGAATGGAAATCAAACTTATCAAAGGCATCAAAAGAATATACTTGGGAAAATGAGCTTAAAATACTTAAAGAAGTATACGATAAAGTCCTATAAATAAAAGCTATTTTTTAGCAATTCGATCTAAGTATAAGTTTTCGACTTTCTCTCTCGCCCATGGAGTACGTCTTAAAAAGTGAAGACTTGACTTTACACTTGGATTATTATTAAAACAATTAATTGGAATTAAATATCCTAAATGTTCCCAACCGTACAATTCGACTAACTGAGTAACAATTTGTTCTAATTTCACTCCGTGGAGCGGATTGTTCTTATGGTCTCCAGACATGATATAAAATAAAGGCTTATACCTTTAAAAAGATATAAGCCTTAACTTGAAATTACTACTTAACTAATTTTCTATATTTAATTCTTTTTGGTGCAGAATCACCAAGACGTTTCTTTTTATTTTC
>CALPOI020000295.1 GCA_943325145.2 Candidatus Planktophila lacus
TACCCTATTATCATGGCTCCAATGTTTTTGGTATCCACACCAAAAATGATCATAGAGGCTTTAAAATCTGGAATAACAGGAGCAATTCCTGCAATGAATTTTAGAACAACGGAAGCTCTTAAAGCAGCAATTAAAGATATTAAATCAGTATCCTCTTCCCCATTTGGCATTAATTTAATTGTCAATAAATCCAACATCTATTTAAAAGAGCAGTTGGCAGTATGTTGTGAAGAAAAAGTCGCCTATATCATTACTTCTTTAGGATCACCAAAAGAAACGATTGAATTAGCGCATCAACATGGAGTATTAGTATTTTGCGATGTGACCGACGTTCATTATGCACAAAAAGTAGAATCTATGGGTGCAGATGCAATTATTGCAGTAAACAACCTAGCTGGAGGACACGCTGGAACAATCTCTTTTGATTCACTAATCCCTGAATTGATTTCCAATTGTAACATTCCTATTATATCAGCAGGTGGAATCGGAAACAATTCAGAATTAAAAACAATATTGAACTATGGCGTTGCAGGTGTTTCCATCGGAAGTATTTTCATTGCTTCAGAAGAAGCTGAGGTTTCCGAAGAATACAAAAATGCATGTGTGCAATACTCAGACAAAGACATCGTACTTTCCACAAAGTTATCTGGTACACCCTGTACAGTCATCAAAACTCCCTATGTTGAAAAAATAGGAGTGCACCAAAATTGGCTTGAACGATTTTTAAACAAAAATAAACGTCTTAAGAAATGGTTGAAAATGTTTACGTTTTACAAAGGCATGAATTTATTAAAAAAAGCTGCATTTGAAGCGACCTATAAAACTGTTTGGTGTGCTGGACCTTCAATTAAACATGTTCATTCAATACGTCCAATCAAGACAATCATTCAAGAACTTGTTTCCAACGAATGATAAATAATTTAACTAATTTAGCGCAAAAAAAACATGGAACTACTTAAATCTTTACTCGACTTTATACTTCATCTAGACAAACATTTGTTTGATTTAATTTTAAACTACGGCGTTTGGATTTATGCCATACTTTTCTTAATTATTTTTGTTGAAACTGGTTTAGTAGTCATGCCATTATTACCCGGAGACTCCCTCCTATTTGCTGCTGGAACATTCTGTGCCGGTGTAGTGAATGAAACAGGAGCTAAAGCAGAATTAAATTTATGGATTGTATTAGCACTTTTAATTATCGCAGCAATTTTGGGAGATGGACTCAATTATTTTTTTGGTAAAACCATAGGTTTAAAGGTGTTATCTTGGAAAATTAAAGGGCGTCAAATTGTTCAACAAAAATACATTGACCAAACACATGCCTTTTATGAAAAGCATGGCCCAAAAACAATTATTATCGCACGATTCGTTCCAATAGTACGTACTTTTGCTCCATTCGTTGCAGGTATAGGTGAAATGAGTTACAGTAAATTCATTCGATTCAATATCATTGGAGGTTTTGCTTGGGTAATTGGATTGACATTATTGGGTTACTTTTTTGGAAATCTCCCATTTGTTCAGAAAAACTTCGAAACAGTTATTTTTGGCATAATTGGGCTTTCTGTTCTTCCTATGATCATAGAAATAATTCGTTCAAAATTCAAAAAAGAGAAATGAAGAAGTACGGATTAATTGGAGCGTCTTTAACTCATTCATTTTCGAAAACTTTTTTCACAGAATATTTTTCAAACAATAAGATTGATGCATCCTACGATCTCATAGAATTAGCATCCATCGACCAATTCCAAAAGGTTCTAAACAAAGGATTTTCTGGATTAAACGTTACTGTTCCTTACAAAGAAAAAGTCATTCCTTATCTTGATCAACTTTCAAAAGAAGCGAGTAGCATTGGAGCGGTAAACGTCATTCAATTTATAGATGGAAAAACCATAGGTCACAACTCAGATGCTTTTGGATTTAAACAATCTATCAAACCCTTTCTAACAAATTTACACGAAAGAGCCTTAATCTTAGGAACCGGAGGTGCTGCAAAAGCGGTCAATTTTGTTCTAAAAGAAATTGGAATCACCACTTTTCATTGTTCAAGAACACCAGACCAACAAAAAGGATTATTTTCCTATGGTGATATAAATGAAAACATGGTGAAATCGTGTAAATTAATAGTGAATTGTACACCTGTTGGGACTTTCCCCAATATCAATGACCACATTGATTTCCCTTTTCAATATTTGACAGAAGAACACCTCGTTATCGATTTAATTTACAATCCACAAATCACTGCTTTTTTAATGAAATCCAAGCAATACGGTGCAACAATTGTCAATGGTGAATCGATGTTGAAAGAACAAGCTTTGAAATCATGGGGAATTTGGAATTCTTAGAAGCACAAGAAGATTATTTAAATGCCATAAACCCAAATGAATGCAACATCTTTTTAGTTACATCAACCCAAGATGATTTCTTAAAAATTGTAACAGGTTTGTCAAATCATCTTGGAGGTTCATGTTGGATTGGTCTAACTTCAACTACTAAAATAAAAGGTTGTGATGCGCATTTTGAGATGAACGCAATCAATCAAACTTGCACTTCAGTAAATATTAAACCGGTTATTACTAAATATAAAAAAAATAACAAACAACTTCTTCACGTAGTTATACCTGCACTACCAAAAAAAATAGCGCTTGGTAATACCTATTTCATTTCATCCAATTCTACATTTATAGAAGCGAACAAGGTTATTGTAAACAGCTGGAAACTAAACATAAATAAAGATTGTTTTTTCTCAAAATTAGAAATTGAGCAACAAGAAACTATTTTGGATACACTTCATCAAAACTCAATATTTACGTTATCTAAAGCATACAGCTTATTTTCAATGAGTAAAAGTGATATTGATAAAATCATCACGGAATTATATCGCAAAAATCAATTAAATTTAATAATTGAAAATAATACGATTTATTTCAGTTGTTGTTAAAACAGAAATTAACTAGCAGTATTACAAGAAATACTTATATTGATCTAAGACTCTTTGAACAATCATCTCAACTATTCGCTTACTGAGTTCTTTATTGTAATGAGAATAAACTTGA
>CALPOI020000296.1 GCA_943325145.2 Candidatus Planktophila lacus
AAGATTGTGTTCATAAAATTCTAATTGCCACAAAAAATCAAAAGAAAGAAGTTTACATTGGAAATAAGGAGATATTAGTTGTGTATATTAAACGATATTTTCCTTGGTTATTTTGGAGAATAATAAAAAACCAAAAAGCGACATAATCTCTAGATCATGACGCTTTTTTTTTGAATTTATAATGTGATGGTTATATAATTATGGAAACTTCGGGAACTGTTGAAAATCTGGTTCTCTCTTTTCTAAAAATGCTTTTTTACCTTCTTGTGCCTCTTCCATTAAATAATACATTAAAGTAGCATCACCTGCAAATTCCATTAATCCACGTTGACCGTCTAATTCAGCATTTAAACCACGTTTGATCATTCTAATAGCCATAGGGCTTCTTTTTAAAATAGTTCTACACCAATGAATCGTAGTATCTTCTAAATCTTCTAAATCAACCACTTTATTCACCATTCCCATTTGCTCTGCTTCTTTAGCAGTGTATTGTTCACATAAAAACCAAATTTCACGTGCTTTCTTTTGTCCAACGTGTCGAGCTAAATAACTAGAACCGAATCCAGCATCAAAACTTCCAACTTTAGGGCCAGTTTGTCCGAATCTAGCATTCTCAGAAGCTATTGTTAAATCACAAACAACATGTAAAACATGCCCCCCACCAATCGCATAACCATTTACCATAGCTATTACAGGTTTAGGAATAGAACGAATTAATTTATGTAAATCTAACACATTTAACCTAGGAACACCATCAGTACCTATGTAACCTCCCACACCTTTCACATTTTGATCACCACCTGAACAAAATGCCTTATCTCCTGCTCCTGTTAAAACAATAACACCGATATCTTGACGTTCTTGAGCAATGTTCATTGCATCAATCATTTCAATATTAGTTTCAGGACGAAAAGCATTATAGACTTTTGGTCTATTAATAGTAATTTTAGCTATACCATCTAAAAATTCAAACTTTATATCTGAATATTCTTTAATAGTAATCCATGGATATTTACTCATAGTCATATAAATTATTGTGAAACAAACGTATATTTTATAGTGCCCTCTTGAGATGGAGGAGCATCTGCACTAAACATAAAACGAGACATTGAAGCATATTTTTTGGCTTGTTCAATCATACAAGGATTCGCTGAACTACTCATACTTGAAACATAAGTAACAGAAATAACATTTCCAGACGCAGCCACTTTAATCTTAACAACTACAACACCATCAGCACCTTGACCACAAGTATAACCGGGATTTCGTACGTACCAATTATTATTTTGATGCGGTGAACGACCACTTAATTCCCATTCAACCATTACATTACCTGCAAAACTTTTAGCCCCACCTTTAATCTCAGGTTCAGTCGTATTTTTTTTTGTTAAGTTGGATTTTTTTTCATCTTTTAGTTTTTGGGTCTCTTCAAGAATTTTAGCTCTTTTCTGAGATTCACCAGTTTCACTAAAAAACTTCTTTTCCAACTCTTTAACTGAATTTTCAACTTTAGAGGGTGAGTTCTTTACAATTGTTTTATTTTCATCCCAATCATCAAAAGATTTTTCTCGTTGATCATTCACATCCCTTGTAATACTTTTAACCTCTGATGGAGCTTTATCAAATTCGATATTTTCAGGTTTAATTTTAATTTCCTCTGGTCTTAATTCAGCACGTTCATCCCAAACTTCAACAATATAAGTCTTTTGATAAGTAGTAAGCTGTAAATAAACAAAAATCCCCAAATAAAGAAGTACTACGGCTAATATACCATACCTGTACTTCTCAATCAAATAGAAAAATTTATTCATCTTTAGAAGGAGCTAATTGAATAGTTTTCGAATCTATTAGATGAAAATATTTAACATCATCATTCAAATTCAATAGCAATAAATCTTTATTTAAAAGTCGAATTTGAGAATAAATCATTTCTAAAACACTTTCTCCATTTGAATTCATTAATCCAAATTTTTCCCCATCTGAAACAATAAACATTTCTTCATTTACAGCTTTAATTACTTTGTGTACTGCAGGAATGATCCATTTAGCTTTATCATTAATAACACCTTGTAAACTTTTCACCTCAACTACAGCCAAGCCTGAATGAAAACTAGAAGCGAAATCAAAAATAGGTTGAACGGAAAGAGATTTATCTTCTAATTTAAAGTACCCCCATTGTTTCCCTTTAGAAAAAGAAACTAAAGGTCCAATATCACCCATACCAATATACTCAGGATTTACGTAATACTTTCCTTTCAAATCAATAATTCCAAACTTTCCTTTCATTCTCACTTTTGCAAAACCGTCCTTAAAATTACACATTTGACCATAATTTGGAATTGGATCAAATGTATTTTTAATGATTTTATTCCCCTTCTCATCTAAATAACCTAATTTGTTATTTAACAAAAAAATAGCTCTTCCGTTGGATAATGGATGAATCATTTCATACTGAGGTTTTACAATAACTTTATTTGATAAATCTTTGATTCCAAATAAAATACTGTCTTTAAAAACAATTAATGTATCTGAATAAAAAAATTGATCCAATGAAGATGCAGGTACAACAATATTGCCTTTAAGATTTAAAAAACCTGTTTTTCCATTTTGTTTAAATTTAATATATCCTTTTTCATTCGGGTAAACATCATCAAAACTTTCAGAAACAATTATAGTTCCATTAAAATCATACAATGCGTACAAAGAATCTTTTGTTGCTGCAAATAAATTTGTTGATACCTGAACAATTTCAGAAAATTCAAGTGGTAAAATTAGTTTACCAGTACGATTAATCACCCCAGATTTCCCGCCAACCTCAACAATTGCTCTTCCATTAGAAAAATCAGAAGCAAAGTCATATTGAAACGGAATTATAATATTATCCATTTTGTCAATATAACCATATACACCATTTTTTTGAGCAAGTGAAAGACCTTCTGAGAAAAAATTTAATGAGTTATATCTCGGATAAGACTTTACATTTCCTTCATGATCCATCCAACCAAATA
>CALPOI020000297.1 GCA_943325145.2 Candidatus Planktophila lacus
TACATGAAAATTAGTTTAAATCATTAATAAACAACAATTTAAAGATACTAATTGTATTTCACTCTTCCTAACCAAATAAAGCTAATTTATTGACAATTAAATTGTTAATAATCGAACTCAGGTTACTAAAGTAAATCAAATAATTAGTTAATAAAGTTACTTTAGTTACACACACTAACAAAGTGTTGATTATGATACAATTATTTTTTTGTAAAATCAAAATTATATGTTAGTCCAATAGTAATTGTATGGTTGTTTTCTGCTTGGTCTTCTACTAAGTTTAAAGCACTTACTTTTGCATTCTTCACAACATATTGATTGAGATATCCCGCTTGAATCATACAGTTAGTATTGAATTTCCAACCAAGAGCGATTTGAAGTCTATTTTGATCAAGAATATTTGTTCCTATTCCCTGTCCAAAACCTAAAAACACTTCATCATTTATATTAATAAACAGTGTTTTATCAGTCATAGAAGAATTATTTAATGGGATATAAACTAAAGCTCTGTATCGAATTCGATTTCTAAAAAGTGTACCAGAACGAACAATATCAGATCCAGATTTGACATAATTTTCTAAAAATCGTTGCTCTAGTCTGTATCTATGTTGCAGAGAAATTCTACCTACAGTACTTGTTTGTGTAAACTGTTCCCAAATACGATGTTCGTTAAACGAATGATTTACAGGCATGTTTCCATATTGAAAAGTAATAATATTACCATAACCTGCCGATAGAAATGCATTGGTTTGAAAATGGTAATCCAATCCAATTCGTGCTAAGGATTGTTGCCAATCCTGAAAGTAATCGGATCTTCTCCATTGGTATTCTGTGTGCAATCCCCATTTTGAAGTAAGTTTATGATTTCCTTGATAAGTTATCCAAGCATGTTGTTGATTGGAAATTATTTTTTGAGCATAGTTGGTATTGTAAACAAGTAAAAAACTCAAGATTAAAAATAAATATTTCATTGCTAGTTGTTTATTTTTTTCTTATTGCTGAAAATTGATGTTTTGACTTAGAAACTGGTTTAAATTCATCAAGTCCCTTAATTTCAAAAACACCTCCCTCATCTTCAAAATCTTCTTTGATGTGGTGTAGGTTTTCGATTACAGTATGATCTACTAACTTACAAGTGCTTACATCAAATATAACATGTTCACTTCTTGGAAAAAGATCAATTGCTTTTTTAACACCAATATAATTACTAAATACGGCACATCCTTTTACAATAATCGTGTTTCCTTCAACAACAGTTTTTGCGTTGAATAAATGTTTTAACGGTGATCCATGATACAAATGAATACATAATTTAAATACAATTCCTGCACCAATTCCAATCAATAAATCAGAAGCCAGTGTAACAAGTATGGTAACTATAAAAATAGCAATTTGTTCCAATCCTATTTTTGCCATGTGTCCAAATTCTTTCGGGTGCGCTAGTTTGTAACCTACCCCTATAAGCATAGCTGCAAGGGCTGCATTTGGTATGTAATTACTAAAGGATACAGCAAAAATTAAGAATAAGAGAATAAATACTCCATGAAAGAAATTGGCCCATCTCGTTTTGCCGCCGTTAGCTACATTAGCAGATGATCTAGCAACTTCACTTATCATTGGTAAACCACCTAATATACCAGCAATTATATTTCCTACACCAACCGCAATTAAGTCTTTATTTGTATTTGATTTACGTTTGTATGGGTCTATCATATCTATAGCTTTATCAGTCAGTAAAGCTTCTAAACTTCCTACCAATGCAAACATGATTACGTATTTAATAAATGTTCCGATTTGATTTAATCCTGCAAAGCTTACTTTAACTCCTATAATATCAAAAAATCCTTTATCAAAACTCACTAAAGGATTGAATGCTTTAACTAGAATTCCGTTTTCAGTATGTTCTGGCACATTGTGAACTCCCATTAGTCTTGCTAAAGGAATTGCAACAATTAATACAACTAATGGAGCCGGAATTTTTTTAAGAAATCCTCCTTTAATCATCGGCCAACCAAATACAATTCCTAGACTAATTAAACCGATAATAGCAACCTCTTTGTGTATAAAAAAATGTGAGAGTGTGGAAGGAATTAATTCTAAAAGCTCTAAAGGTTCTACTATAGATTTACCATCATGTGTCACAGGATTTATTCCTGCTAGTAGGTGAATTTGTTTACTAAATATAATAATTCCTATCGCTGCAAGCATTCCATGTACCGCAGAAAGCGGAAAAAAATCGCCTAATTTCCCTAGTTTTAGCATTCCTAATATGACTTGAATCAATCCGGCTATTACAATTGCTCCTAAAGCCATTTGCCATCCTTTTTCACCACCACCAAAATCTGTTACAGATCCAGCAACAATGACGATTAATCCTGCAGCAGGACCTTTAATCGTAAGTTTTGATCCTGCTAAGAGACTTACTAGAATCCCACCAACCATTGCTGTTATCAATCCATAAATTGCTGGAAAATCACTTGCTTTTGCAATCCCTAAACTTAAAGGCAATGCAAGTAAGAAGACCAAAAAACCAGATAAAGCATCTGAAGTAAAGTTTTCTTTTAAACCTTGTATTCCATCTTTTGGAATCTTCATTTTATTTTTTGTATTCATTTTATTGAAGTTTAAATTCATTAACTTGATTTGTATGCAATTGAATGATAGGTTTTTACATGTGGACCTAAAAACAACCTAGCATACATTCTAACTAAGGCTAATCCATCTATAATTAAACTTACAGATAAGAAAAACGCTAAAAAGTATTGATCTTCTTTAACGGAAGAGAATATTAAATCTTCCCCAATCATTGTTGGAGTAATTGGAAATCCAGCCATCCCTAAACAAGCAAGTAAGAAGACAAATGCGGTCTGAGGGTACTCAAAAGAATGCCCTTGAAATCGTGCAAGTGTTATTTTTCGTTCATTTTTTCGAAGTGAACGAATGACGAAGTAACCAATGGTACCAGAGAGAATAACTCCAAATAAATACATAGACAAGGTTGATAA